>CAITUB010000206.1 GCA_903895515.1 uncultured Acidimicrobium sp.
GAAAGCAAATTACGACCGGGTGCTGTCAGCGGTTCTGGATGTTGCTACGGGCTGTTTCAGATTTACTACCGCTGGCATAAAACATGGCTGCCAAATGTTGGCGTGAATTCTGCGCGCGACCTCTTTGACCCACAACTAAACGCAATTGCCGCGTATCGCATGTATCAGCGCAATAACGGCTGGGGTCCCTGGGAGTAGCCATTTGCTGTTGTTGGCAGCGAAATTGGGCGGTTACACTGGTTGCGTAGTTTGCACTCGTAGCTCAATGGATAGAGCATTTGATTACGGATCAAAAGGTTGTAGGTTCGAGTCCTGCCGGGTGCACCAGTGTCACCTTTTGTAGCATTGCCATTGTGAGGAACTTTTAGTAGTGCGTACCTCTGGGTTCCGAACAGACATCCAAGGATTGCGGGCTATTGCTGTTTTGCTCGTGTTGTTGTTTCACTTTGAAACGCGAGTTCAGGGTGGATATCTGGGAGTTGACATGTTTTTCGTCATCTCAGGGTTTGTTATTGCATCGTCAACGCTTCGTGAAATCGATCGTTCACATTCTTTTAGATGGAAGAACTTCTTGCGTCGACGAGTGCGTCGACTGTTGCCGGGGGTTGCGGCGGTTTCACTACTCACGGTTTTTGTGTCGGTAGTGCTCTTGAGTCCATTTGGGCCTCAACAAACCACATCGCAAATGCTGGTTGGCGCAGCAACGTATTCGTCCAACTTCATGTTGATGTCTCGCAACTATTTTTCACTAGACCCAAAATCAAACCCACTGATGCACTTTTGGTCGCTAGCGGTGGAGGAACAGTTTTATTTGCTGTGGCCGTTAGTGATTGTTGGATTGTTGGCCATTCGCAGCAAGTTTGGGATAAAAGTTGGCAGGTTGATGGCTTGGCTACTTGTTGTTGCGTCCATGTACATAACGTGTCGACTTTTTGTGTGGTTTTCAATTGAAGGTCCAACCGTGAACAACTATTCGTGGTTTCGTCCACTCATTACCCGCAATATTTCTCCTGAGCGACTGGCGTTTTATTCACCTCTTACTCGGGCCTGGGAGTTTGTTGCAGGTGTAGGTGTGGCGCTTGCCGTGCGCTCGGTATTGGTGAAGAAACTGCGTGTATTAAGCAGTGCTTTTTGGTTGGTAGGCGCACTAACGGCAGCAATGGCTGTGCGATTGGCATCGATAACGCCGGGCTATGAACATGGCACCGACACTGCAACCAATACCAGCGCGACCATCTTGGTGGTGCTGGGAACATCACTGTTGCTTCTTGGAGGTGAGTTCAGCTCATTGGTTGGTCGAGTGTTGTCAATCAAACCTCTCACGGTCATTGGCGACTGGTCATACAGCGTGTACCTATGGCACTGGCCAATTTGGGTGTTGCTCATCACTACGTTTAATCGCAGCCGCACGGTCACACTTGCGGCCTTTGTGTTGTCCATGATGTTTGGCTGGGCGCAGTTTCTGTGGGTAGAGCGTCCAATTCGTGATGGGTTGCGCCTGCCTCGTGTGAACTTTGGTCGGCTGGTCGGTGGATTCGTAGCAGTCGCGTTACTCGTATACGGATTGATGACGTTCGTAACTCCAGCAATTGGGAAATACGTCGCTGGTCATAAGCCCGAAGAAATCTCGGCGCACATTATTGAAAAGCCATGCGCTACAGAAGAATTTGCTATCGACACCGCACATTCATGCCCGTATCTCACGCCAGGTGGCACGGGTACGGCGGTTTTGGTTGGTGACAGCATGGCACGATCACTCAGTGATGGGTTTGTTTCTGCAGCAAATGCTGAAGCATTAAATGCGTATGTGTTTTCGCTGCCCGGCTGTTCGTTCTTGGCATTTGACTCTCCGTTTTCACCGACACTTGAATGCATCGGCTGGCGACAAAATATATTTTTGGCGCTTGAGCAATTACAACCCAAATTGATCATGATCGCCAACCTGAGCACGCTCTACACAGATGTGCCATTGGCTAACTTCACGGTGGAAAAAACTCGTGACGCTTGGGGCTATGAGTTGACAAGAACGTTTGATGCTCTTGCGCCGTTACAGGCAAAAATGATGTTGGTTCAACCTCCGCCATCGTTTGAATACGATCTGCGCTACGACATTTCATTGCTGAGAAAAAATGGAGTTCAAGAAGATCGCGCAACAGTGATTGCTCGTCGAGCACCAATTAATGAAGTTGAAGTAAACACGGCAGCCCTATATCCGTTCCTCGCTCCTGTTCTAAACTTTGACGATCTCTTTTGCAATTCCAAAACGTGCTCTCAAAAAATCGGCAAACAGTTTTTGTTTGAAGATGCCGATCATCTATCGGTTGAAGGAAGCCTTTTTGTTTCTGATTATTTAAAGAATAAGATCGGCGAAATAATCAAGTGATTTCAAAATTCAGATGGCAAAAATCTGGCTCAAAACTTGGTAAATAGATGGAATCTCCACATCTACAGAAGTAATTCCGTTAGGTACAAGCACTGCGCATAGTGACTGATATCTTTTTTCGATAAGACAGTTCTTCTGAAATCCTGGATGTGTCGACCTTGTCATATGGGCGTCCGTCGCAAAAATTGGCAAGAGAACAATTGAATCCTGAACGCACATAGTTTTAAATTTAATGTGCTTAATTTCAGCGATTGGACTGACTCTACTAACTGTGCAGTTTTTCGAGTCGTTGAATGTATTCAGGAATGTATCAATTTGACTTTTCCACTCACTAAAGACGGCATCAGAAGAGGGATCAGGTGCCAAAAGTGTTGCATTGGCTGGCAGGTATTCACCAAACAAACTAAGCGAGTAAGCAGACAACGTTCGAGAGTTTATTTCTTCGAGCCGATCAGGATAGTTGTAGTAATCGACTCTCTGCCAAGTTCCAGAAAGAAGAATGGTGGAAACGGCAACAACAGAAATAGCAACTTTAGATTTCTGTAATCCTATGAATACTAGAAGGACAAGCAATGTGCTGGTGAGTGCAAGAAGTC
>CAITUB010000207.1 GCA_903895515.1 uncultured Acidimicrobium sp.
AGATCTCGACATTGCAGAGCGTTGCAACATCGGGTCACTCACCACGCAACAGGTTGAGCAACTGAAAGCAGCGTTGCATTCGTGAGTAAGTCGCTCATCGTCGTGGTCTCGGGGCCGGGTGGAGTGGGCAAGAGCACCATCGTGGAAGAACTCGTGAAGCGCGATGCACGATTGTGGCTGAGTCGTTCGTGGACAACTCGTGAACAGCGACCAGGTGAAGCACCAGATGCGTACAAGTTCGTTACGCGCGAACAGTTTCAGCAACGAATTGATGCGAACGGATTTTTAGAGTGGACTGAATTCATCGGCAATTTGTATGGAACTCCAAACCCGGAAGCTCCAACTGGGCGTGACATCGTGCTTGAAATTGAAGTAGATGGCGCTCAGCAGGTGAAGCAACAGCACCCAGAAGCGCTACTGCTGTTCGTGCTTCCGCCTTCGCGAGAAGAGCAAAAGGCTCGCTTGCATGGTCGGGGAGACGCCGATAACAAGGTGGAGCAGCGTCTGAAAAAGGCCGAAGAAGAAGAGCCGGTAGGTAAGGCCCTGGCAGATTTCGTGCTGATCAACGACGATCTCGCCCAAACCGTGGACGACATGCTGGATCTCATTGTCAAGGAGCGGGTAAAACGCGCCTAGAAGGGTAGAATTATCGCCCTAGCGAAAGGACCCCCTGTGGTTGCTGAAGACACCATGATGAACCCGCCACTCGAGAGCTTGATGCACCGTACGCATTCCAAGTTCAGCCTGGTCACCTTGGCCGCACGACGTGCACGCGAGATCAACTCATATTTCAATCAGCTCGGCGAAGGTCTTGGAACCATGGTTCCACCACAGGTCAGCTCAACTTCGCGCAAACCACTTTCCATCAGCTTTGAAGAAATTGCTGCAGACAAGATCGTCGGCGTTGAAATGGCCGATTACGAAGCCATCGAAGCTGAACTCGATGCAGAAATGCTCGATGAAGCAGCCGACGATGTCGTTGCTGCACTCGACGAGCCAACCGCAGAAGTTGAGTCAATTTCAGTTGACGAACCAGCAGTTGATGAAGCTCCTGTAGTTGACGAAGCTCCGGCCACAGAAGAAAACGCGTAGTTCGTTTCTCGCATCAGCGAGAGAACTGAGTTTTAGCCATGTCGCTTCGCGGAAAGCACATTGTGTTGTGTGTTTCGGGTGGTATTGCTGCGTACAAGGCCGTTGAACTCTGTCGGCTGTTAGTTGATGCAGGTGCACACGTTGCGCCGGTCATGACCGCAGACGCTGAACATTTCATTGGCAAGACCACGTTGTCTGCACTTGCTTCCGAGCCCGTGCACACCACACTGTGGGATGACGCCAATCCAATTCCGCATACACGACTTGCTCAACGCGCAGATCTCATTGTTGTTGCGCCGGCTACTGCACGTGTCATTGGTTCATACGCCGCTGGAATCTCTAGCGACTTCCTCACCGCAACGCTGATTGCCACGCGTGCACCTGTGTTGGTGTGCCCAGCGATGCATACCGAAATGTGGGAACACGCATCAGTTCAAGAAAACATTGCCACGCTGCGTCGTCGCGGCGTGCACATTCTTGAGCCTGAAACTGGGCGACTTGCTGGTGGCGACATTGGTGCAGGGCGACTTGCAGAGCCACAACGCATCTATTCAGAAGTGGAGCAGTTGCTCACACCAGGTGACTTGAATGGCGCGCACGTGGTAATTACCGCTGGCGGAACTCGTGAACCAATCGATGCGGTGCGAGTAATTGCTAATCGCTCTACTGGCAAACAGGGTTACGCCATTGCGACCGAGGCAGTTGCGCGCGGAGCCAAAGTGACGCTCATTTCAACATCGGATCTGCCAACTCCATTTGGAGTCAACCTTGTGCAAGTTGAAACTGCTCAACAAATGATGGAAGCAGTTAATGCAGAAGCCAAGCAGGCTGATGTGGTGGTCATGGCAGCAGCGGTTGCCGATGTGCGTCCAGTGCAAGCAGCCAAGCACAAGTTGAAGAAAGACCCACAAACGGGCCTCATTTGCAATCTCGGCGCGATCGAACTTGAAGCAACTCCCGACATCTTGGCGGGACTTGGTAAGTGCAAGCCGGCTGGTCAGGTGCTGGTGGGATTTGCCGCCGAGACCGAAAATCTCGTGGCCAATGCTCAGTCCAAACTCGAACGTAAAGGCGCCGACCTGATTGTTGCCAATGATGTCTCCCAGGCCGGGGTCGGTTTTGCTCACGCTACGAATGCCGTGACCTTGGTCGCTCGCGGAACCGAGCCAGTCGAGGTGGCGCTTGCCGATAAGCGTTCAATCGCTCGGTCAATCGTGGATGCCGTAGTTGCCATTCGGTCTGCACGTACCAACTAGTCTCTACACGTCATACCGACGAGTCGCGAGAGCGGCACAACAGATGGAGCAGTTGTGAGAAAATTCACCTTTACTTCGGAGAGCGTTACCGAAGGTCACCCGGACAAGATGGCTGACCAAGTTTCCGACGCAGTACTCGACGCAATTTTGACGGAAGACCCACATGGTCGCGTTGCTTGCGAAACTCTTCTGACCACCGGTTTGTGCGTTGTTGCCGGCGAAATCACGACCTCTGCATACGTAGACATTCCAAAGATCGCCCGTGAAGTGATCAAGGGAATTGGCTATGACAACGCGTTGTACGGCTTCGATGGCAATACGTGCGGCGTCATCGTGTCAATCGACGAACAAAGCTCAGACATCGCCATGGGTGTTGACTCAAGTGAAGAAACCCGCAGCGGTCAAAGCGGCGAAGACAAACTCAACAGCCAAGGTGCAGGCGACCAAGGAATGATGTTTGGTTATGCGTGCAATGAGACTCCAGAACTCATGCCATTGCCAATCGACCTTGCTCATCGCATGGCCGAAAAACTTGCCGAAGTTCGCAAGTCGGGTGCGATTCCGTATTTGCGCCCAGACGGCAAAACACAGGTCACGTTTGAATACGAAAATGGAATTCCAGTTCGCTTGTCAACCGTGCTCATTTCAACTCAGCACGCAGACGGAACTCCGCGCGACACCGTCATTCGTCCAGACCTCATTGAACAGGTCATTCGTCCGGTCATTCCTGCACAGTTCCAGAACGACAAGTACGCAGTGCACATCAACCCAACAGGCGAGTTCGTTAAGGGTGGGCCACATGCCGACACTGGACTTACTGGTCGCAAAATTATCGTGGACACCTACGGCGGTATGGGTCGTCACGGTGGTGGAGCATTCAGCGGTAAAGATCCGTCAAAGGTTGACCGCTCGGCTGCATATGCAGCACGTTGGGTAGCAAAGCATGTTGTTGCAGCGGGTGCTGCTTCACGTTGTGAAGTACAAGTTGCATACGCAATTGGTATGGCACAGCCAATCAGCATCTTGGTAGAAACCTTTGGAACAAACACTGTTGATGAAATAGCAATTGAAGATGCTGTTCGTCAGGTGTTCGACCTTCGACCTGCCGCAATCTTGCGCGACCTTGACTTGAAGCGTCCGATCTATAACAAGACGGCTGCATATGGTCACTTCGGTCGAGCCCTTCCAGAATTTACGTGGGAGACGCTGTCACGCTTGAAGGAATTCAAAGCAGCAGTCAAGCTCTAAATGTCGCTCGTCGCGCGGGTTGTTCCCGACGTGACTGGTGTGGACAAGGTATTTGATTACCTCATACCGTCAGAACTGCACGATGCGATAGCTATTGGCGACCGCGTGCGTGTGCCCTTGCACGGACGCAATGTTCCCGGATGGGTGACGGAGATCGGTTCAACTGCCGATGGTTTCACCGATGTTGACGAAGCAAAGTTACGAGCGGTAATTAAGCGACTGGGCTGTGGCCCATCCGTTGAAGTAGTGCAACTGGCCAAATGGGCGAGCCATAGATGGTGTGGAAGATTGCGCGCGTTTTTTGTAGCGGCGTCACCAAGCACATTGGTGGCATCGCTTCCCACTGCTCGGTATCAACGCGATCAGGTGAAGGCGACGGGGGATTCCGAAGTATCACTAGCCGTACAAGAGAAGCGGTCGTTGCTGGTTCAGCGAGGTCCACTCAAGTCGCCAGTCGATGTGATGGTGGGGGCTGCATTGGTTGGTCCAACACTGGTGATTGTTCCCACAGTGGTTCGCGCGCGACTATTCGCCTCCTCATTAAAGCGTCACGGCTTAACAGTTGCAGTACTGCCAGATGAGTGGGACTCTGCTGCTGGTGGAGTTGATGTGGCGATTGGCTCCCGCACTGCAGTGTTTGCTCGCGTTCCACAGATGTGCAGTGTCGTAGTGATTGACGAACATGATGACTCGTTGCGCGAAGAACGAACCCCGACATGGCATGCGCGAGACATTGCCATTGAACGGGCTCTGCAACTGAACATTTCATGTGTGCTGGTTTCTGCGTTGCCAAGCGTTTCGGCAAAGGTTTGGGCAGGCGATCGGGTGCTGAAGTCTGAAGAACAAGATGCACAGTCTGAATGGCCACAGATCCAGCTCGTTGACCGAACTCAGGATGAGCGATGGTCTAATTCCTTGTTGTCGTCTGAATTCATCGCCGAACTTCGTGACCATTCGCGCCGCATCGTTGCGGTTCTGAACACCAAAGGTAGAGCGCGCCTTCTGGCTTGCGCGTCATGTAAATCATTGGCTCGATGTGCGGCCTGTGACGCAGCAGTCGAAATTGGCACGACCGGGCAGTTTTCGTGTCCGCGCTGTTCAACTCAACGTCCGCAGGTTTGCATGAAGTGTTCCTCGGCGAAATTTCTTACGCTAAAACCTGGAGTGAGCAAGTTGCGTGAAGAAATCGCCCAAGCTGCGGGGCGCAAGCTTGCGGATGTAGTTGAAGTGACTGGCGGTGGCGATGATGCGGTTGCGATCGATCAATCAAAGATGTTGTTCGTAGGTACGGAGGCTGCGTTGCACCGCGTGCATGAAGCCGACACGGTGGTATTTCTTGACATCGATCAGGAACTGTCAGCACCGCGGTATCGCGCCTCGGAAATTGTTGGATCGCTATTGGTGCATGCAGCGCGGTTGGTTGGTCGAAGCGAGCTTGGCGGAAAGGTGATGGTGCAAACGCACAGCATTGACAGTCCGGTGTTACAAGCAATGGCAACGTTGCGCATTGATCAATACCTTCAATCGGTATCAGAGATGCGGAGTTTCATGAAACTTCCCCCGTTCGGTGCACTTGCACAGGTGTCTGGCACAAATATTGATGACGCAATTAACACACTGAGCAAGAATGTGTTCGTTCATGTTTCTGCGTCACATGATGGTTCGTATTTAGTGAAAGCCTCAGACTGGAACGTCTTGGCAGACGTACTCAGTGAAATAGAAGCGATAAAGGGAGTCAGGCTGAAAGTTCAGGTTGATCCAGCGCGCGTTTAGGCGACACGCGCAATACGCGAAAGCCACGTTTGCTGGTCAATCGTTCCGTTGAATAACCCATAGAGGTCAGCCAAACTGCGAGTGAGTCAGATCCCAAATTTCGATTGATGACTAGCCACGCCTCGCCACTTGGTGATAGTCGCGAGAGCCAAGTAAGCAGCAGCGCATGGAGCTCTTGCTTGCCAATGCGGATCGGTGGGTTGGACCACATCACATCAAAACGAATTGACTCATCAATTTCGTGTGGTGCACACGTAACCACATTTGACAATTGATTCCGTTGCGCATTCGAATCAGTAAGTTCCCGTGCTCGTTCATTGATATCGATCGCGTACACCGTTGCATTCGGAGAATACGCAGCGAGCGCTAGAGCAATAGGGCCAGAGCCGCATCCAAGATCAAGAAAATTCCCGGCACTTGGCGGTCGTGCGGCAGATTCAAGCAACACCATGGTGCCCTGATCGACACCTTTGCGCGCGAACACGCCACGGTCTGTGCCAATCGTGATGTCGCGGTCTGCCACGCGCAGAACGGCAAAATTCTGCTGCTTCGTGTGGGCAACAGAAGCAACTTGTGGTTGGGTGGTGAAGTACTGCTCGTCGCTCATAAGCCTCGCTAGCCTTACACGCTATGGCGCAGTCATCAAGCAACAAGGGTTCATCTATCCGCAAGTACGGAGACCCAGTTTTGGCCGCAATGGCCGATGAAATTACCAACATTGACGGCAAGTTGGTGACTCTTGCTGAAGACATGTTCCGTGTGATGTATCAAGCCCCAGGACTCGGACTCGCCGGCCCACAAATTGGCGTGCAGAAGCAAATATTCGTTTATGACGTTGACGACGACCCACAGGTCATCATCAATCCAAAGATCGTTGAGTCATCGGGTGAGTGGGTCTACGACGAAGGCTGTCTCTCGATTCCTGGTTTGTATGTAGAGATGCTGAGACCAAAGAAGGTGTTGGTCAGCGGGTACACGCTTGAGGGCGAAGAAGTGAAAATTGAAGCGGACGAATTGCTCGCTCGTTTGTTCCAACACGAAATTGACCACTTGCAAGGTGTGTTGATGTTTGATCGAATGCTTCCAGACCAACGCGAACTTGCCATCGTTGAATACGCAAAGGTGGGCGAGGGCCCAGCCGATGCCGAGCCGGTGTACTTACGACTTTCGTGACACCACTTGCGCCCCTGCCGCGCGAGCGCGCCAAGCGCATTGTGTACATCGGTACGCCAGAAATTGCAGTTGCCCCACTACAAACACTTGTAGCCGAAGGGTTCGTCATTGAACTTGTTGTCACGGGTGTTGACAAGCGAAGGGGTAGGGGCACGGAAACAAGTGCGAACCCTGTAAAGGCTGCAGCACTGGCATTGGGTATTCCTGTTTCACATGACATCAACGATGTATTGAAATTGAATCCAGATGGCCTACTTGGAGTTGTTGTGGCCTTCGGAAACATCATCGCCCCAGAAATTTTGCAGCATGTGCCAATGATCAACATTCATTACTCCGCACTTCCCAGATGGAGGGGCGCGGCACCAGTTGAGCGCGCAATTCTGTCGGGCGACTCCACGACTGCTGTGTGCATCATCCAAGTTGGAGAACTACTCGATGCAGGCGATGTACTCGCAACTGCACCGTGTGCCATTGGAGATGATGATTCTGTTGTGGCACTGCGCGGCCGTCTTGGACAACTTGCGCTGCCGCTGCTCATCGATATCTGTAGCAATGGCGTGAGTTCGCAACAGGCACAAACCGGTGAAGTGGTTGTTGCTCGCAAAATCACCGCACATGATCTCGCCATCGATTGGTCATCAAGCCCCGTTGCAATTTCACGTCAAGTTCGTTTGGGGAACGCGTTCACGTTCTTTGATGGAAAACGTTTCAAAGTGCACGAAGTGAGTTCAGCATCTGAGCAACTTCCTGCCGGGTCTATTTCTGTGCACGACGCAAGAGTGTTGGTTGGAGCACGTGGAGGTTCAATCCAGCTGGTCACGGTTCAACCAGAAGGCAAGCCACGAACTTCGGCAAGTGAATGGGCACGAGGTGCGCGACTGTCAACTACAAGCGTGTTTAGCGACAGATAGCCTGCGCATATGAATCAACCGGCTGCGAATTCAACAGATGGGCGATTGCTCGGTCACGTTGAGCAATTCGATTTTGATCGCGGACTAGGAATGATCTGGTCGGGTGGCCAGGAGTTTGTGTTTCATTGCGCCGAAATTGTTGATGGCACACGAGACATCAACATTGGAGAGTCGGTTTCATTCATCGTGGCTCATCGCTTCGGGCTTGTCGAAGCTTCTGAAATTGAAAAACTTCCGAACTAATCGGGCTGAACGTTTCCTTTAATTTGCACGAACGCCAAGCGGATGTTGGCGAGAGCTTCTGTAAGTGTGGTGAATTCCTCGCCGAGGCGTTCTCCCAGACCCTCCACTACGCATGCCACAGCGTCAATCGCCAGGGCCGATTCCACTAAGCGTGGGGGATTGGCCGAAAGATGAATAGCTGCAAGTTCGTATAAGCCCATCACGTGGTTGACCACCACGACATTGGCGGGTGTCTGAGCCAATCGGGCGCGAGCCTCGGCAAGAGCAGTTTCAGCGTCTTGCAATTTGTCGTCGAAATCGTCGGGAAAGTAGTCAGTTGGGTTGTCAGCCATCCCCGCTACGCTAATAGACCAAGTGGGGAACGAGTTTCCTCCACCTGACCACAGATTTCAGTAATTCGGTGAATGTTGCCGAGCAGCTGTCGAGTGCGTTTGGGTCGAGTGCGCAAGATGCGACGCTATGCGTTGTGGGCGCTTCGGCTCTGCCGTGCCCGCCGACTTCTCGACATGTTCACCTCCACAAATAGGAGGCAACGCCACTTGCATAAGAGAGTAAAGCCATAGCACCGCCAACAAATGAGCCACGTTTCAACGAGCGAATTCGCGCACGCGAAGTTCGTCTTGTAGATGCAGATGGTTCACAGGTTGGAATTGTGAGCATTGCCGACGCACTCGAAAGAGCGCGTGTTGCAGAACTCGATCTCGTCGAAGTCGCTTCGCAAGCAGACCCACCCGTATGTCGCATTATGGACTACGGCAAATTCCGCTACGAAGAGTCGCAGAAGTTGAAAGAGTCCCGCAAAAAGACCGTGCAGATCACAATGAAAGAGGTCAAGTTCAAACCAAAGATCGGTAAAGCCGACTTCGATACCAAGGTTCGTCACATGCAGGAGTTCCTGCGTGAAGGACACAAGGTCAAAGTCACGTTGCAGTTCCGCGGTCGCGAAGTTGCCCACCCTGAACTAGGTACCAAGATTCTGCACGCAGTTATCGAGCAGTTGGGACCAGTAGCCAAGGTGGACACACACGCGAGGCTTGAAGGTCGCAACATGACCATGGTTCTCTCTCCAGAAAAGAAGGCGCCGAAAAAGCCAGATACAAAACCTGCTCCACAGGCCCAAGCAGCTCCAGCTGTGCAAGCAACACCGGAGCCAGTAGCACCAGAGCAAGCACCGACCGAGAGTTAAACAGAGATTTACAGAAAGCAACAGGAGACAACATGCCAAAGATGAAGACATCAAAAACCGCTGCGAAGCGTTTCAAATTGACTGGTACGGGAAAACTTCGCCGTCAGCAATCCATGCGTCAGCACTTGTTTGAACACAAGCCATCAACCCGCACCCGTCGTTTGGACGGAAGTGTTGATGTTCACTCCGGAGACGTGAAGCGCATCAAGCGCTGCCTCGGCCTTCGCTAAATCAATTCAGTTTTCAATTCAATTTTTGTAGTTACTAACGAAAGGATGTTGACATGGCACGTGTAAAGCGCGCAGTACATGCAAGGAAAAAGCACAAGGCAATTTTGGAAAAGGCGAAGGGTTACTACGGTGACCGTTCACGCACGTTCCGCTCGGCAAACGAACAAGTATTGCACTCTGGTCAATACGCGTTCCGTGACCGTCGCGCAAAGAAGGGCGAATTCCGCAGCTTGTGGATTCAGCGCATCAATGCCGGTTGTCGTCAGAACGACTTCAGCTATAGCCGTCTGATTGCAGGCTTGAACAAGGCTGGCGTAACCGTCGATCGCAAGATCATGGCCGACCTCGCAGTTCACGATCCTGCTGCGTTCACGAAGTTGGTAGAAACAGCCAAGGGAGCGCTCGTCTGAGCGACGCTCGCCTCGGATTTTCACATCCACGAATTCAGAGACTGCGGCGCCTGCTTGGGCGCCGCAGTGCTCGTATTACGGACAATGCGTTTGTTATCGAAGGCCACGTATTAATTGCTGAAGCAATCAGCGCTGGTTGGAACATTGAAGAGCAATTCATTGCACCTGGCGGAATCGCAGTACTCGGCACATCGTGTCGCACTTTCGAATTAGAAAACGGCGTGCTTGAGCGGGTAGCCAGCACCACCACGCCACAGCCAGTAATTGCCATTGCTGAACGTCGTGTTTCAGAAGTTGAAGAACTTGCATCGTGTGAATGGATCGTCATCGCCGATCAAATTTCCGATCCTGGCAACTTGGGAACCATCTTCCGTTCTGCGGAAGCAGCTGGAGCTTCCGGGGTAGTGCTTACGCCTGGCACTGTCGAGGCGTTTAATTCAAAAGTCGTTCGCTCATCAGCCGGATCCATGTTCTATATTCCTGTGTTTGAAGACATCACTATTGATGAAGTGAAAGAAGCCGGGTTCTCCATTGTCGGCACCTCATCGCACGAACAGCGCGGAAGCGTGCCGTTTACACAAGCGCCACTCACGGGCAGGATTGCGATTGTTGTAGGTAATGAAGCGCACGGCATGGACGATGCCCATTTGGTGGACCAATGGATCACCATCCCGCATCGCGGTCGAAGTGAAAGCCTGAATGTCGCTATGGCGGCAACCGTGGTGTGTTTCGAAGTCGCTCACCAGCGCGACAACGCAAACTAACCCTGTTTCGAAAATCTGGAACGACTAGCGTCAATAGACGAAATGTCATCTTCAAGCTCACTTGCTAGCGAAATTTCGCAGGCCCAAACTGGGGCCTTATCGGCCATAGCGGGCGCATCTGACGCCGCAACTTTGCGGGCAGTTCAAGCAGATCTTGCAGGCAAGAAGTCGGCACTTACCGTCCTACGATCCCAGCTTGGCAAGATCCAAGATGCGGATGAGCGCAAATCTGCGGGTCAGGCAATTAATGCCTGCGCTCAAATAATTGAAGTGGCAATTTCTGAGCGAATGTCGCTGCTGCTTGCTGGGGAGCGGGCTCAGCAAGTTGCATCAGAGGCCATGGACTTGTCCGAGTTTGTAAGCGCGAAACGACGGGGCAGTACCCACATCGTCACTCAGGCAACTCAGCGATTGGAAGACGTGTTCATTGGTCTTGGGTTCCAAGTTGCCGAAGGCCCAGAAGTAGAAACCGATTTCTACAACTTTGAAGCATTGAACATGCCAAAGACTCACCCTGCGCGCAGCGAGTTCGACACCATGTTCATCGAACCTGCATCCGCTGATCAAGAACCCAATTCGGTTCTGTTACGCACGCATACATCACCTGTACAAATTCGCGTTATGCAAACGTGGAAGCCACCTATTTATGCAGTCATGCCAGGACGCGTGTTCCGTCGCGATACACCTGATGCAACGCACATGCCGGTGTTCCACCAAATTGAAGGCATCGTGGTTGACAAGGGAATCACGTTTGCGCATTTGGCCGGAATTATCGAAGCATTTACCAAGGCATTTTTTGGAAACGAATTCACCAGCCGGCTTCGCCCATCGTTTTTCCCATTCACCGAACCAAGCGCGGAATTCGACATTCGGCGAGCGAACGGCGCATGGATCGAATTGGGCGGCTGTGGCATGATGCACCCGAACGTGTTGCGTGCTGGCGGCATCGACCCCGACGAATACACCGGGTTTGCATTCGGATTCGGAATTGATCGCATGGCAAAAGAGCGACACAACGTTGAAGACATTCGCGAGATGTATACGAATGACCTGCGTTTCTTGAGGCAGTTCTCGTGAAAATTTTGCATTCGTGGCTGAACGAGTTCGCCGATTTCGGCAACGATGTTGACGCTATTGCCGATCGCATTACTCAACTTGGATTAGCAGTTGAATCCGTCGATCGCGTTGGTACGCCGGTAAAGGGCGTAGTGACAGCGAGAGTGCTTCGCTTGGAGAAGCACCCAGACGCAGCAAAAGTGACACGCGTATATGTAGACGCAGGCGACGGTGTGGAGCGGCACGTGTGGTGTGGAGCCACCAATATGCAAGCAGACGACATTGTTCCGCTTGCAACGCTTGGTACCAACATGCCCGATGGGCGAGTCATCACTCAACGCGGAATTTTGGGAATTGATAGTGAGGGCATGTTGTGCTCGGGCACCGAAATCGGTTTGAGTTCAGACGGAAGCGGCTTGCTCATTCTTCCGAAGGGCACAGCGCTTGGACAAGATGTGTATGAAGCCCTTGGCGTTGACTCAGATGTTGTCTTCGACTTAGACGTCACCAGAAACCGTCCTGACTGCACTGGTTACTTGGGTGTAGCTCGAGATTTGGCCGCAGGCATGGGCAAGCAACTGACTCTTCCGAAGGTTGATCAATCATCAACAGGGAAGTCGTTGACGGTTCCTGTGGATATTTCGGCACCAGAGCGATGTAGTCGATTCACTGTGCAGGTCATGTCGGGGATCACTGTCACGCAGTCACCTGACTGGATTGCGCGACGACTCGCACGTGCCGGAATGCGATCGATCAACAATGTTGTCGACGTTTCGAACCTCGTGAATCTTGAGCTCAATCAACCAAACCACGCATACGACTTTGATTCGGTGAAGGACGGTTTCATCGTGCGTCTAGCGCGAAGTGGTGAGCAATTCACCACATTGGATTCTGTGGAGCGCACGTTGTCAAGCGGTGACCTGCTCATTTGCAGTGCGCAGGACAAGCCAGTGGGAATTGCCGGCATTATGGGCGGACTCCATTCCGAAGTAACCGATACAACAACGTCGATTGCTGTGGAGATTGCGTACTTCGAACCAGATGCCGTGCGTGCCACATCAACGCGACTAGCGCTGCGCACGGAGGCTTCGCTCCGTTTTGAGCGCGGGGTTGATCCGTATGGTGCAGAATTTGCAGTTGCACGTTTCGCCGAACTGTTGCGCATCACGTGCCCTGGTCTTGTTGTGCACGCAGGAGCCACGGATGCACGTACTGATGCGTTGCCTGCTCAGGTACGAACAACACCGGTGCGACTGAACACCATTAAGCGAGTGTTGGGAATTGATGTAACGGCAAAAGCGTTGGAAGATCTCATTGCGCCGATCGGTTTCACCATTGTGAAGTCGGCAACTGATGAAGTAGTAAATGTCGGCATTCCATCGTGGCGCAACGATTGCACGAGTGAAATCGACATTGTCGAAGAAGTTGCGCGTCACTTCGGGTATGACAATTTGGGCAAGATCGTTCCAACTTCGCCAGTGCATGGTCGTCTTTCCGATGTGCAACGTCGCCGACGCATTTTGCGCGAAATCGTCGTGTCTCTTGGTGCAAGTGAAGCAATGCCGAATCCGTTCCTCGCACCAGGCGATCTTGCAAAAGTCGGGCTCAGCGAAGACAACGCACTGAAACTAGCGAACCCATTGGTCGCCGAAGAGAGCGTGTTGCGCACGTCGCTTGTGCCGGGAATGTTGAAGTCAATTGCGTATAACCAATCGCATCGCATTCGTGACATATCATTGTTCGAAATTGGTCATGTGTATCCACAGGGCAAAGAGATCCTTCCCGATGAATTCGAATCACTGTGCATCATGGTTGCTGGCGCAGACGCTTCGGTTGCAATGGATTTGTGGAGTCAGGTCTCATCAGCGTTGGGCGTTGGTGCTCAACTTTCACAAGACCAACCACCTGCTGGGTATCACGCAACACGCAGTGCCCAACTCAAGCGCGGGAAGATGGTGCTGGGCTCGGTTGGTGAAATCGATCCAACGGTGTTGGCCAATGCGGGAATCGTTGGACGCGTCGCCAGTCTGGAAGTCAACCTTTCGGTTGTGCTGAGCGAAGTTCCAAAGCCGCAGTCGGCACAAGTGGTGAGCAAATATCCATCGAGCGATTTTGACCTGGCTTTTGTTGTAGCCAACAGTGTGCCTGCGGCCAACATGGTGAAAGCCCTGCGACAGGCGGGTGGCAATTTGCTCATTGACGTGGCGCTGTTCGACATTTACCGAGGTAAGGGCGTAAGCGAAGATGCTCGCAGCCTGGCCTATCGGTTGCGCCTGCAGGCTCCCGATCGCACGCTGACCGATGTGGAAGTATCGGAAGTGCGGGCAAAGTGCATTGCCGCCGCCGAAAAACTGGGCGCAACCCTGCGGGGGTAGCTATTTAGGTCGTTGCATAGTTATGCGACTATCTGTATAATTATGCAATGATATCTGTTGGCATAATTGGCGCATCTGGGTTTACTGGCGCAGAGCTATTGCGTATTTGCGCCTCTCATCCTCACTTTGAAGTGAAGTACGCAACAGGCGATTCTCAAGCAGGGACGCTTGCGCGGTCGCTGTATCCATCGCTTGCAGCAACGTATCCAAATTTGGTGTTCGAAGAATTTGAGTTAGCAAAGGCCCTTGCTTGCGACGTGGTGTTTCTTGGCTTGCCGCACGAGGCGTCGTTGGAACTCGTGCCGCAATTAGTGAACAAAGTGAAGCTGGTGGTCGACCTCTCGGCGGCGTATCGATTAACCGATGTTTCGCAGTATCCGCAGTGGTACGGGTTCGCTCACACCCAACCCGAATTAGTTGCCAGTGCGGTGTATGGACTTCCTGAGTTGAACCGCGAAGCATTGAAAACTGCGAAGCTGATTGCAACGCCAGGTTGTTATGTAACAGCGGCAAGTTTGGCGCTGACGCCATTAGTTAAGGCTGGCGTAATCAATCCGCAAGGCGTCATTGTCGATGCAGCTTCTGGTGTTTCCGGCGCTGGTCGTGCAGCAAAACATTCGAACTCGTTTAATACGGTTGATGAAGACTTCACTGCATACGGTTTGCTTGACCACAGGCATACACCAGAGATCGAACAAGTAACTGGCGCGCAGATATTGTTCACTCCACACCTTGCGCCAATGAATCGCGGCATCCTTGCTACGTGTTACGCGCGACCAACTGCAGGCACAACGCCAACAACGGCATCGCTGTTGGCAGTACTTGCGCGTGCTTATGCGAAAGAGCCGCTCGTCGTTGTTGGTCAGAATTCACCGTCAACCAAGGCAACGCTCGGAACAAACGTCACGCATATCACCGCGCGTTACGACGAACGCACTGGTTATGTGATGGTGCTGAGCGCACTCGACAATTTGGCAAAGGGTGCCTCGGGTGGGGCAGTTCAAGCAGCAAACGTTGCGCTCGGCCTGAATGAACTTGACGGACTGTCAATGGTGGGGATGTATCCATGAGCGAATTGATGAACGAATCGCATGAGCGGGTTGGCGCGCTGCTGATTGAAGCGTTGCCGTACATTCAGCAGTTTGCTGGCAAGACAGTTGTTGTGAAATACGGAGGCAACGCGCTTGCTGGAGCGAGCGACGCAGATGCTGCAGGTACGTTTGCACAAGACATCGCACTCATGCACGCGGTCGGTATCAAGCCGGTAGTCGTGCATGGTGGCGGACCACAGATCAGCGCACTCATGGAACGCCTTGGCAAGAAGCCAGAGTTTCGCAATGGCCTGCGAGTAACCGATGCTGAGACGGTGGAGATTGCAAGCATGGTGCTGCTTGGCACGGTGAACCCGCAATTGGTTTCAGCGATCAATGTTCATGGTGCGTCTGCGGTTGGTGTGTCCGGTCAAGATGCAGGTTTGTTGCGGGTGACTCAACGTGACCCCGAATTGGGCTTCGTTGGTGACATTGCTTCAGTTGATCCAACGGTGTTGAAAAGTGCCATTGCCGACAATGCAGTGCCAGTGGTTGCCACTATCGGTTCGGATGCTCTTGGTCAGGCGTACAACGTCAATGCCGACACCGCTGCTGCAGCAATTGCAGTTGCGCTGGGTGCTGAGAAGCTCATTTATCTCACGGATATCGAGGGGTTGCGCGCGAATAAGGACGATGCTTCGTCAATCATTCGTCGCACTACGGCAACGGAGATTGCACGGCTCATGGCTGACGGGTCAATAGATGGCGGCATGATTCCGAAAATGGAAAGTTGCGTAGAAGCGATCACCAGCGGAGTGTCTCGTTGTCACATATTGGATGGACGCATTCCACACGTGTTGCTTATTGAGTTATTCACCATTGCTGGTGTTGGAACCATGATTACTGCAGAACAGGAAGTAGGGAAGAAATGACATCGCACGCTTTTGCCACATCGGGTAACTATTGCCCTTTCATTCCCGTATTCGGACCACCTCAGGTGATGTTCGAGCGTGGTTCGGGAACCGAACTGTGGGACGTCGATGGCAAGCGCTATCTCGATTTTCTTTGCGGTATTGCCGTTACCTCGCTTGGCCATAGCAACTCTGTCGTAACCGCCGCAATTGCAGAACAAGCCGCAACGTTGATGCATGTCAGCAATTTTTTTGCCAATCCTGTTGCAACCGAAACTGCGGTACTCGTTGACCAACTGTTGGGTGGTGGAGGACAAGTGTTCTTCTGCAACTCTGGAGCCGAAGCCAATGAAGCGGCAATCAAATTGACTCGTAAGTTCGGTGGTCGCGGTCGACACACCGTGGTCAGTGCGTTAGGAAGCTTCCACGGCAGAACGCTGGCAGCACTCGCAGCAACTGGTCAACCTGCCAAGCACGAACCGTTTCAACCGATGCCGCAGGGTTTCAAGCATGTGGTGTTCGACGACATTGCGGCTCTTGATGCTGCAGTCGATGCTTCAGTAGCCGCAGTATTGCTCGAGCCGGTGCAAGGCGAAGGTGGAGTTATTCCTGCTTCGCAGGAGTACATGAAGTTTGCAGAGAAGATTTGCCACGAACGTGGCGTATTGTTGATGATCGACGAAGTGCAAACCGGTTACGGAAGAACCGGTACATGGTTTGGTTTCGAGCATTACGGCATTTCGCCCGATGTGGTGATCATGGCAAAGGCCATGGGCAACGGAATGCCAATTGGTGGTATTTGGGCGAAGAAGGAAGTGGCTTCAGTATTCAAACCTGGCGACCATGGCAGCACGTTTAGTGGAACGGCAATCGCAACTTCGGCTGCGCGCGCGACCATCAAAGAAATGCAACGGCTGAACGCTCCGCAAATGGCCCTTGAAAAAGGTGCGTTACTTACCTCGTTGGTGCAGGCACTTCCTCAAGTTGTGTCAGTTCGCGGACGTGGTTTGTTATTGGGCGTCGAACTTGCAGAGGGAATTGATGCCAAAGAGATCCAGCTGCAGTTGTTGAAGAATGGATTAGTAACGAATGCGGTAACGGGAACGGCATTACGACTTGCTCCACCGTTAACGGTGACTGAAGCAGAGATTCGTGAAGCAGTTGGCATCATTGCTGCTGCACTGGCAGGTGTGCGGTCATGACGCATCGCAATTTCCTGCACGCCTACGATTTGTCGGCTACCGATTTACAAAGTGTTCTGACTCTCGCTGAAACACCTATTTCGGAACTTGGTCGTCCGCTGGATGGAAAAGGTGTTGCGCTTATTTTCGAAAAGCCATCCAATCGCACTCGGCACAGTATGGAAATGGCTGTTGTCCAACTTGGCGGACACCCGGTGTATACCCGTGGCGAAGAAGTGGGGATGGACGTTCGCGAGTCGGTGGAAGACATCACAAACGTGATGTCGGGGTACCACGCCATGTTGTGCGCCAGAGTGTTTGATCACAGTGTGTTGCAC
>CAITUB010000208.1 GCA_903895515.1 uncultured Acidimicrobium sp.
ACGAATTTGCCAATGTCTTTTTGTTTCTGCACCGCGTTCAGTGCAGCGGCATCCCAGCCTTCTTGTGTCGTTGGTGTGGTTCCAATTTCCTTCAACTCACGAGCAAGGAAATGCGCACAGTCTTCGGTAACTCCCAGGAATCGTGAACCTCCGCCCAACAAACCTGCAGCAAGAGCGCCTTGCAATGAATCTGGTGCGCTTGCATATGTAAGACGTGCAGCAATTGCAGTTGGAGTGAAGCCATGGTCTGCAAGAGATGCAAGAACCGCCTCGAACATCACCAATTGACCAGGAGTCGGGCGACGCTTGGTAATCAAGTAGTACGACAACTCTCCGAATGAGTACTTGCCAAGAATTTCGGTTGCAAGATCGTGGCCCAACAGCGTGATGCTGTCGGCATCAGAAGTTCCAAGACCGGTTTTGTAAGTTTGCTTTGTCATCATTACCCCTTAGTGGAAAGCCAGTTGCGAATTTCATCGGTGTGTTCGCCAAGGTGTGGCGGTGGCATCGTGTAATTCAATTCTCCATTGCTAAACGTAATTGGGTTGCGAACCAAGTCTGCTTGGCGATCACCTTCACCAACCGACACGCGCGGCCGAAGGCCCAGTTTTTCGGCAAGCTCAACTCCGTCACCAATGGAGTTAATTGGGCCACACGGCACACCAACATCATTTAGCGCGTAGAACAAATCATCTGAGTTCCACTTGGCCAGTTGTTCCAACAACATTGGTCGAAGTTCTTCGCGGTTCTTTGTTCTGTCAGCATTGATTTTGAAACGCGGGTCGTCGGCAACATGTTCGATGCCCAGCACCTTCGCAAGCGCGCGGAATTGTTTGTCGTTACCGGCAGCGATAATGAGGTCGCGATCTTTGGTTGGTAACGCCTCGTACGGGAACAAACTCGGGTGCGCATTGCCCATGCGAAACGGAACCACATCGGCAAGCGTGTAGGCAGCAGTTTGATTCACCAAACCAGACATGGCCGACGACAAGAGGTTCACTTCCACGTGTTGACCCTTGCCTGTTGTGTTTTTCTCATTCAGTGCAGCAAGCACACCAATTGTTCCGTGCAATCCAGCCATCACGTCGAACACCGAAATTCCAGCACGATATGGAGGGCCATCTGGTTCACCAGTCAAACTCATGAGTCCTGAAACCGCCTGCACAATCAGGTCGTAGCCAGGAAGCTTTGCTCCCTTGTCTGTGCCAAAACCCGAAATCGACAAATACACCAAGCCTGGGTTTGTCTTCGAAGTTGCCTCGTAGTCCAGACCAAACTTCTTCAACCCGCCTACTTTGAAGTTCTCAACGCAAATGTCTGCTCGCTGCACCAACTCACGGGCAAGGACCAGATCTTCTTCTTTTCCGAAATCGAGAACGATGGACTTCTTATTGCGGTTGATCGACATGTAATAGGTGGCGACATCACCCTTGGTTGGTGGCACCCAAGTGCGCGTGTCGTCTCCAGCCGGGCTTTCCACCTTGATCACCGTGGCCCCCATGTCGGCTAACAACATGGTGCAATACGGGCCCGCGAGTACGCGAGACAGATCGGCCACCAATAGACCCTCTAGTGGTCTTGCCGTGCCATTAGTTGATGCCATGGAATGCAGGCCTTTCTTGTTGAACCAATTGTTTGTGCCACAGTTGAGGCGGAGATACATGTATGAGACCAAAGCCAAACGAGCCAGATTTTGTTGAAGCACTTGCGCGTGGCCTAAAGGTCATTAGCGCGTTTTCACTTTCACACTTGGCGCTCTCTGTAAGCGAAGTTGCCGCAGCCACCAAGCTTGCGCGTCCAACTACTCGTCGGCTGCTGCTCACCCTTGAATCACTTGGGTATGTACGTGTGGTCAATGGCATGTACATGCTCACACCAAAAGTTTTAGAACTAGGAACTGCATACATCAGTGCACAAGGCATGTGGGACATTGCGCGTCCACGCTTAGAAGCACTTGTCGAAAAGACAAAAGAGTCAAGCTCCATGTCGCAGCTCGTTGGTAGCGACATTGTGTACACAGCGCGCGTTCCAGTTCCAAAGATCATCGGCATGTCGGTGCACATTGGCACTCGGTTCCCTGCGTATGCAACCAGCATGGGTCGTGTACTACTCGCAGACTTGCCAGCCAAAGACCTTGATGCAGTATTGAAGATTCCTTCAGAGTCTGGTGTTGTGCCGCGACTGAAATTTGTACGGAAAGAACTTGATGAATCACTTGCTGAAATTCGCAAGCGCGGTTGGGCAATGTCGGACGAACAACTGTCGTTTGGCATTCGTTCTATTGCTGCGCCAGTTCGTGATGCCTCTGGCCGCACCATTGCTGCCGTCAACGTCACGGTCAATGCCGCAGAAACTTCCATTGCAGTATTGAAGAAAGACCACTTGCCGCTGTTGCTCAGCACTGCAGCATCGATCACTTCGGATTTCGCAAACATGGCGTTATTACCTACTACTCGCCCACTGGCGCCCTGATTCACAACTAACCGCCAGCCACTGCGAGGTGGGTTTCAAGAATGAAATCGGCAGTTTGCTTTGGTGCCGAGAAAAACGGCGAATGATCGCAATCAATTTCAATTGAATTATCAGCCCATGCGGCACGCATCCGCTGTTGATCAAGTCTGACTGCTTTGTCATCGGTGCACACGAGGTAACTGCTCTTCATATTCTTCCAAGAGGGATTCTGGATTGGGCTTGCTGGAATTTCGCTCTTCATCGAACGGCGATTCTCCATCGCGTACCGAGTCAAACTGTGAGGACTGCGATTGAACAAAAACGCATCCGCGCCATCCGTTAATGACATCGTTCCATCTTCAGCAAATTCAAAGCAAGAACGAAACTCTGGGTTGCCCCAGTCCTTGTTCAACTCCGATTGTGATTCGCCAATTGCGGGCATGCGCGCTGCAATATGAACGATGTGTTGCGCACCATGCCCACCGACCGAAGCGGTAATGCCTGTATAGCTATGACACACCACCGTTACCGGGCCAGATTTGGATGCTGTGGCAATTGCTTCGCGAAGTACCTCGGCATCAGCTGCCAACGAAGTAAGTGGAAGTTCAATAGCAGTCACATCTACAGAATGTGAATTGAGTCGTTCAATTACTGGCAACCATGTCCACGACGAGAAGAACGAACCGTGGACAAGAACGATCGACGATTCAGCCATGTTGTAGGGGGCGCTTCCGTTCTAGCGGTAGGTGTTGTTGCTGGTGTGGTCACCTGCAAGCCAACGCTTGAGTGTTGCGTGGGCATCCACTTTGCGGGCAGCGTTGATCTTTTCAGCACCAGGTGCATCTGCCGTGAACTCCAACAACATGCCGTTTGGATCTTCGGTGTACAACGA
>CAITUB010000209.1 GCA_903895515.1 uncultured Acidimicrobium sp.
CTTCCTGAAAGGCAACTATTTGCCGCGTGATCCAGAGATCAACTATGCGCACGCTGCTCGTCAGGCCTACATCGCAGTTGGATTTGCATTGATGGCGGCTGCCGAGCAGGAAGTTGATTGCACTCCCATGGAAGGCTTTGACACAGATGCAGTTGACACCATTCTCGGATTGAGAGAGCGTGGACTGCGCTCAGTGGTGTTGTTGCCGTTGGGTTACCGCGATCATGAAGGTGATTGGCTATTGCCAATGGCGAAAGTTCGCAAGTCCCGAGCTGTCATGGTTACGGAGCTGGCGTAAGTTCGTTCAACTTCGCTAGGAGAGATTCGCTCCCTTGGTGAATTGAGTGATGTTTACGCCTGCTCTTCCCACATCGCGGACACATTCGCAACGGTGATCTTTAGTTTGTGCGAAGAGTAGCCAAGCGTCCTGAGAAACAGAGTGGCTTCGTTCTCGCCGATTCTTGCCGCATCGCCTTCGCCTTCTGAAGTTCGGACTTCATATCGAAGATTAAAAAATTGGATCTTCTCGTCGTAAGTGAACGTTCCCTCAGCGGAGTATGCCGACTTAAATATGTCGTGATCGGGCTGTTGTCTTACGAGATAGGCGTGTGCTTGTTCGCTGAGGTCTTTGAAGCGTCCACGTGCCGTGACTCGATAGATATGTTCATTGGTCACTTACCGAAGTGTAAGACCTATCTCGTTAGAGACCCAATGCTTCCTTGAGTTTTGCTTCAGTGATACCAAGGTTTTTTGCAGCGGTAGCGAAATCTGGTGGCAGTTGATTATTGAAGGCATTTTTCAGTTCAGTTTCGGTAATGCCGAGTTTGGTAGCTGCAGTAGCCAGATCGGGCATAGGCATTTGCATCATGTTTGGCATTTGCTGAATTTGTGAAGTATCCACGACACCGTGAAAGCAGCGAATTGATGAAGTCGAATCTGTTGTTCCTGGTAGTACGTAGTGGTAAACACCATTTGGGAATTCTGGTGTAGGGCTGTTTATTCCGTTGCATTCATCCAGTGTTTGTACATCTACTGGCTTTCCATTCACATCGTTTGCGCCGTAGATAAGAAATCCGTCAAGTGCAATACCGATAATGTGCGACGGGCCACTTTCGACGTCAACTTGACTGGTCACACAATTTGGAAGGCCGTGGTAGTGATACGCGCCGCCAGTTCCATTCATGCCTGGTGTTGGGTGACCTGCGCACTTATCTACGAACGAAGCAGTAATGCCGTCAGAGTTTGTGATGGTGAAATTGTTTGACATGGCAACTGTTTTTCCGTCACCTTCGTACGGGTTGTATAAGACAGCGCCAGAAATCATCACTCCGATTGACCCAAGTGGCGCGGCTGTTACCTCGGTGGTGTACTCCGGCGCTGAAGGAATGTTGAAGGAATAGGTCTGGGCCGAGGTTGGGTCTTTGATGATTTGAGCAGTCGATGCGTCGGGCACGACGACCCCAGCATTCGGAACCGCGTAATACTCATCTCGCTCATGATTCGGGATTCCATCTGGCTGAAAGTTGATC
>CAITUB010000210.1 GCA_903895515.1 uncultured Acidimicrobium sp.
ACAGAGTTCGGCTAGAACCACTTTCACTCACGCATGCTGAAGGTTTACGGATAGCCGCAACAGAATCGCGTGAGTCGTTTCGCTACACATGGGTGCCTGAACCAACTGAAGCAGATGTTGCGCGCTATATCGAAAGCGCATTGAACGCACACGCTGCCGGCACAGCTCTCCCCTTTGCAACCATTCGCACCGACACCGACACCGTTGTTGGTTCAACTCGGTTCATGTCTGCTGAATACTGGTCATCTCCCGATGGCAAACCCTCCGACTCAGTGCGACCGAACACAATCGAGATCGGCTCAACATGGTTGGGTGCCTCTGCACAGCGAACGTTTGTGAATACCGAAGCAAAGTTGCTGATGATGTCGTATGCGTTCGAGCAATTAGACGTAGACCGACTGTTCTTTAAAACCGACGCGCGAAATGCCGCTTCACGAGTAAACATCGAACGCGTTGGTGCGAAGTTTGAAGGAATCCTTCGCCACAACATGCATTCATCTGATGGCGCAAATGATGGTTACCGAGATTCGGCTTACTATTCGTTGCTCCACGATGAATGGCCAGCAGCCAAAGAGTCACTGGTAGCACGACTTCGCGATTGAGGCGCTCGGCTAGATTTGCCCCGTGGCTTCGTCTGAAAAATTGCGCGCAGGCGAGGCAATAATTGATCTGCTCGTTCGTGAATACGGCGTGGACACCGTGTTTGGAATACCAGGTGTGCACAACATCGAACTGTTCCGCGGTCTTCATCGTTCGGGAATTCGCGTAGTTGCGCCGCGCCACGAACAAGGTGCCGGCTTCATGGCTGATGGTTGGTCAATCGCAACGGGCAAACCGGGAGTGTGTGCGCTCATCTCTGGACCAGGTCTGACTAACGCAATTACACCAATTGCTCAGGCGTATCACGACTCTCGCCCAATGCTTGTTCTTGCCAGCACCACACCCACTGACGCACTTGGCAAAAAGTTTGGCCCGCTGCATGACCTCGATGATCAATCAGCAGTTGTTCGCACGGTGACAGCATTCAGCGAAACCGTTACCGACCCAACGAAACTTCCAGCACTTATTGAGCGCGCGTGGAATGTTTTTACATCAAGCCGTCCGCGTCCGGTACACATTGCCATTCCAACTGACGTGCTCGAACAATTCGTAGATCCATTTACACGCGTAACGAACCAAGCATCATTGCCCGTTTCAATTGAGTCCGATATTGCGCGTGCTGCACAACTTCTTGCAGGCGCAAAACGACCAATGATCATTGCTGGTGGCGGCGCAATCAACGCTGGCGACGCCCTTGTACAAATCGCAAATGCAATTGACTCACCAATTGTGCTCACCGGAAATGCAAAGGGCGTTGTTCCATCTACTCATTCACTATGTGTGGGTTCGGCGCTCGTTATCCCACGTGTTCAAGACGAAATCGAACAGTCAGACGTGGTGTTGGTTGCAGGGTCAGAGCTTTCTGATGCCGATTTATACAACGGTGGTCGCGCACTTAATTTGACAGGCAAAGTGATTCGTATAGATATTGATGTAGAACAAATGCAACGCCGTGCCATTCCAGACGTTTCATTACTTGGCGATTCACGCATCACGCTCACTGCACTTGCACAAGACCTCAACGTTTCATCATCCAATAACGGGTCCGAGCGTGCAGCAAACCTTCGAAAGTCTGCGCGTGCAGGAGTTCGTCAAGACTTACTTCCGTGGCTTGACGTAATGGAACAAGTGATGCCAGAAGGAACCACAGTTGCTCTGGACTCCACGCAACTCGCATACGCGGCACACACCGTCATGGCATGCAACACACCACGTTCGTGGCTCGCTCCATTTGGGTTCGGCACTCTTGGTTGCGCATTACCAATGGCAATCGGTGCAGCAATTGCCGATGCAACGAAACCCGTGCTTGCAATTGTCGGCGATGGTGGCTGGTTATTCACTGTGGCCGAAATGGCTGCTGCAATCGATGAAGGCGTCAACATGGTGATGGTGCTGTGGGATAACCGCGGATACGGGCAAATTCGCGAGTCATTTGACGATGTTCAAGCGCCACGCATGGGAGTAGATGTTTCATCACACGACCCATCTGCAATTGCCCGAGGGTTCGGCTGGAATGCAATAGATGTCAACACCATCGAAGCATTTTCAACTGCACTTTCAGAAGCTTTCGAAAATCGTGGTGCGCATTTCATTCGCATCTCCGTTTCATAACTTATGGCGATCCGACGTTCTATAGGTGGAAGTTTCCGCTCGGTATGGCTAGCCGTCATGGTGTCGAGTGCTGGCGATGGAATGTTCCTCACTGCGTTTCCGCTCCTCGCAGCAATCCTCACCCGCGACCCAGTGCTTATTGCCGGAGTAACCATTGCCTCGCGGCTGCCCTGGCTCTTGTTCTCACTGTTTACGGGCGCTCTTGCCGATCGCATGGACCGCCGCAAGTTGATGATCGGCGCCGACCTCATTCGTCTCGTCATAGTTGGGCTTCTTGGCGCCGCGATCCTTACAGACACCGTAAATATCTGGATGCTGTATGCCTCAGCATTCATGTTGGGAAGTTGCGAAACGCTGCATGTGAATGCAGCACAAGGTCTTATTCCCGCAATTGTGAAACCAGAAGACTTACTTGAAGCAAACGCGCGTTTTTCAAGTGGACAAATAGTTGCTGCGCAGTTCATAGGCCCGCCACTTGGCGTTGTCATGTTCAACGCATCAATGTCGCTTCCATTTCTTGCAGATGCAGCAACCTTTGCAGGA
>CAITUB010000211.1 GCA_903895515.1 uncultured Acidimicrobium sp.
TCACTTGCTGGCAGTACGGCAGTTCCAAGTTCACAGATGAATGAACCGTCTTTCAAGTTGGCAAGTGCCAAATCTTTTGTCGGCTCTTCAAGTACCAGGCCGTTAATAAAAATGACGTCTGCATTTTCCAAAGTTGCAGCGTCACTTGGTTTTGGTTCAAATGTGTGCGAGTTAGTTCCTTCGGGAACTATTCCTGTAATGGTTGCGCCAGAACCACCGGCGATATTTGCCACGATGCTGGTAATTGGCGCAACAGTGGTGGCGATGTTGAGGTTGCGATTGAGCGCGACACCAGTTGCACATCCATCATTTGAGATTGCCGTATTTGCTTCCGGGGAAGAAGTGCTGCATGCCGCGATTGTTGCGATTAAAGCGAAAACTCCAACGCACCGGCGAATCAAAATCATTTTGTAACTGTAGACATGCTCTTTTGACGTTTGCGTTGTTGGGCGATGACAACCAACAAGGAATACCCAGTCAGCACTATTGCCGCTACGGAAATCACCAAAACGAGACCATTTACAGTCGGATTCCTATCTACTTTCGTTTCATGCGTGAGTAGGTGCAGAAAATGGAGATTCATAGCGCTTTTAGCAAAGTTGTCTGTTTCGAAGAACGCTTAGGTCTGGCCAAAATTGCAACGCCGATACTGATTGCTGCACCGATGATGTGCACGCTTTCAAAGTTGGCGTGCACGTGCTCTTGCGAGTTATCGAATACTCCAGTGACTGTTTGCAACAGCAACATGACAAATGTGATCGGTAGTGCAAACACTGCGAGACGAGGGGAATAGGCAACTGAAATGGCGACAAGCCCAAACACAATTCCGATTGCTCCATCGCGTGATAAATGGCTTGTATCGGTTCCTGCAGTTGAGTTCCAAAAAGGTGAAGATCCAAATAGCCACGGAAGCGCAAGGAACAGTTGGATAACGCCAAGTACGACAAGGACCAACCGACCCTTCACCGATCGATTCGCACGCCTCGCTACTTCGTGAGCAATAGCGTCAACAGAAGGTGAGATTTCCGCACCTGCGCAATGAATGCAGGAGCGTACATGTAGACGTGCGTCTTCCATCATGTTTGCATCGGCGATGCTCAGGAGCACCGTTTTTTGTGCTTCAACACAGTCCATCTTTACGAACCGATTGCGATTTGGTGCTCGGACTCTTGCAAAAGGTGAGTCATGTTTTCTCGCGCACGTGCAAGGCGTGATCGAACGGTGCCCAGAGGTAGCTCCAGGATTTCAGCAGCAGTTTCATAGTCGTAACCAAGTAAGCCACAGAGCACCAGTACTTCACGATGTTCGTTGCTGAGGGCAGACATGAGGTTGATGAGATCACTTTGCCCAAATTGGTCAACGCAATCAGCAATTTCGTCAGACACTTGGAGGCTTACTGGCGCCCATTTTGCGCCCAAGTCAGTCATGACATTTCGACAGATTCGGATAAGCCAGGATCTGGAAGAGTGCTCAGCGCGCAAAGTGGGGTAGTAACGCCAGGCGCGAATAAACGTTTCTTGTATTACGTCATCGATTATTGCTGGGTTTCCACAGGTAGCGCGACAAAAAAGCGTCACCGAGGTCATGTTGTCATTGACAAATGCCTCAAAAGGGTCAATTTGTCTGCGGGCCACTTTTTTATTCTAACAGTGGAACTTTTCATGCATTGAGAGTGTCTGTATAAGTAACCCTCAAAATATGGAGAACTCATGAAACGATCAATACGACTGACATGCGCGATTGCGTTAATTGGTTCAGTGTTAGGAATGTCTAACTCGGTAAGCGCACACGTATCGGTATACGTAGCCGGCATGACCGGAATAGCGATCAATGCAGATGGCGCAACTACTTACGAGGTTGCATTCGCGCCAGGTCACGGATGTGCTGGTCCTCGAACCTCAGAAAATCCAAGTGGCGCATACACCACTACACGTTTGGTTGTAAACATGCCGCGAAACGCTGCAGGGCAATTTGTTTTGAGCGATCCAAAAGTTCTTAATGGTCAGGGTTACACCGCAAAAATCAACAGAGTGGTTGATCCCACCAATGCAGCCGCATATCGAGTTGATTCGATCGAATATTCGAATTTTGCCCTGCCGGCAGTAAACAACGGTTGGGCTGCAAAGGATGCACAATTCTTTTCCATTTTGGTGAAACTTCCAACACTTGCTGCAGTGAAGTCTGCGAATGCTGCATCGAGTGGTACTAGCAGCACTGCCACTGGCGCGAAGATTTACTTCCCAACTATGCAGTATTGCGATGTTGCAGGACAAGGTGTTGGAGTGCAGGCTGCTGGTTCAGTTCCTACAGCAGCCACTTCTGCTACTGA
>CAITUB010000212.1 GCA_903895515.1 uncultured Acidimicrobium sp.
GAACATCCACGAGATGCGCGTATTGAGCTGCTGGCAAAATTCGTGCTGCGCACACGTTCCGGCTTGTCTAATACAAGCCTTGCTAAACGTCAGCGCAATCTGTTTTCAACATTTGCCCAGGAGTTCAAACTTCGTGAGCGCTCAACAGATGCAAATACCAAATTGGTCGCACGGTGGCGATACGAGTCCATCGATGCCATGATTCGCTTACTTGATTCGGTAATTGAGGGATAATTGCCTAGAGTTTCCATACACAAGGAGACAAACATGATTCACGAAGTAATTGAAAAGTGGCACCTACACATGAAGGGGCAGCTCCCTGGCGGTCTTGATGAATTACTTGACGACGACGTGGTCTTCATCTCCCCCATTGTGTTCACTCCGCAACAAGGCAAAGCCATCACCAAGTTGTACCTGCAGGCCGCAGGGCAAACACTCCCAGGAGAGAAGAAATCGTCAGGCTCACCTACCGAAGACGACAAATCTTTTCGCTACATCAAAGAAGTTTTGAGTGGCAGTACTGCAGTACTGGAATTTGAAACGTACGTTGAGGGCAAATACGTGAACGGAATCGACATGATTACCTGCAACGATGCAGGCAAAATCACTGAATTCAAAGTCATGATTCGACCATTGCAAGCCATCAATCTTGTGCACAAGCAAATGGGCGAAATGCTTGAACGCATGAAGCCCTAAACAACTAGCCTGTTGCCATGAGCCCAACGAACGAAGACCACTCCAGCCATCGAATAGGTCTGCTTCGCGCAATGGTGCTTGGCGCCAATGACGGCATCATCAGCACTGCCTGCTTAGTGCTTGGAGTTGCAGCTGCGACCGCACAACGCTCCACCATTCTCACGGCTGGCATGGCTGGTCTTGTTGCAGGTGCTGCATCAATGGCACTTGGCGAATACGTTTCGGTAAGTTCACAACGTGACTCCGAGCAGTCCGACATCGCTAAAGAACGATGGGAACTAGAAAACACACCTGATATCGAACTTGCAGAACTTGCAGGCATCTATCGCAAAAAGGGCCTGCCTCAGGCTCTTGCCCATGAGGTTGCAGTAGAGCTCACCAAGCATGATGCACTCAAGATTCACCTCGCCGAAGAACTTGGCATTCATGAAGCCACCATGGCTCGCCCACTCCAAGCAAGTGTTGGTTCAGCAGGCTCGTTCGCTGTTGGTGCTGCCATTCCACTTGCCGCAGTTTCGCTCTTCAGTGAATCGATGCGCTTTACCGGAACAATTGGTGTTGTTGTGCTGACGCTGATCGCTCTCGGTGGTTCGAGTGCAAAATATGGTGGTGCCGAGCCAGTGCGCCCAGTAATTCGCGTGGTGTTTGGTGGTCTTGTTGCCATTGCCGTCACCATGGTTGTTGGCAAGTTGTTCGGCGCCGCTGTCGCCTAGAGACGATTTACAGATACTACGCAAACTGTCCCGCTTATTAGCGAGCTAATTTCTGCATCACACTCGAGTATCGAGTCGTGACGTTCTAGTTCAATGGTTGAATCGCCACATTTCACTTGAGCACTTCCACCTAGAGCAACAATGATGCTCGCCTCGTTTAGCAGGCCAGAATCTGATACCACAGCCATCTCGCCTTCGGCTTCTTTCCTGCGAATCATCAAGTTGATATCCGTAATTGGACCATCGGTCAATACTGCTTCGGTTATCGCATCTCCGCGAAAACGCACCACCTGCATCGGCTTGCATTGCAATTTCTTGCGGTCTACCGACAACAACATGCCAGCACCTTCAACCACTGCGAGGAATCGGTTTACACACTCGATGCGTGAGAATGGTCCGTCTTCGTTTACCGGAGCCATAGCAAGACGCCAGGTCCACTCACCAGCATCACTTCGGTCGCTTGCAATTTCATAACTTGTGCCACGACCATTAGCCCACGGCATGGGTGTATGTTCGCCACTTCGCTGAATTCGCACTCAGGCAAACTACACCGCCTATGGTTTGTTCATGGAACACACACCAAATACCGAATGGGCTCGCCCAGTTGTCTATTTCGAAATTGAAGCACGAGACGAAAACGTCTTAATTCCCTTCTACAAAGAAATGTTCAATTGGGATATTGGTGGTGGTCCGATCCATCGCATACCTACAGGAATTGGTGGACCTGAAAACGGAATTGGTGGACACATCCGCAAAGGTAAGCGCGGTGGAATCGCTCTGTACATCCAGGTTAAGAATGTTGAACGATCACTATTGCAAGCCGTGGAACTTGGTGGAAAGAAAACGATGGACCCGTATCAAGTTCCAAGTGGCGCACTGATTGCCGGAATCACCGACCCCGAAGGCAACTCGCTCACACTTGTTCAGCAATAGTTGCTAAAACAGCGAAAATACTTCGTGCGTCGTTGAACCTTCAGCAATGCACGACAACCATTCGGAATTTATTCCCTTGTAGCTCCGATATCCAGCATCTGCCTGACCTGCTTCACCGAACAACGTGACGACGATGAATTTTCCATTCGCATCGACAGCAACCGTGCGGCGCGCTATTCCCGGTCGATTGAGATAGCACCACTCCTGCATCTGTTCATCTAGGGAGTGAAACGTTTCCACCGAGATTCCACTTACGAGAGAGAATGTTTCGACTTCAATTACGGCCATGAACACATGATAAAGCACGGGCAGTCACCCCACCACCAACAAGCATTCGTTAGTGTTTGAGGGTCATGGCTACGAACCAAAGGTTGAGTGGAACACTGTTCGTCATGGCCTCCAGTATGGGGTTCGCCGTAGTGCCAACGATTACTCGGACTGCATACGACGAAGGCGCCAACGCTCTTGGCGTCATGACTCCACGATTCGCCATTGCCGCACTACTGATTACCGCCATTCGATTGCTATTCGGCAAAAAAGAAGGCTGGCCTAACATCAAATTGATGGTCGCCATGTTTTTCATTGGCGCTGTCGGAGTAACTGCAGTATCACTTCTATATTTCATTGCAATTGGGCAAATTGATTCCAGCCTCGCAATTGTGTTGTGGTACGCGTACCCCGTTCTCGTGCTGCTCATTGCATGGGTATTTGA
>CAITUB010000213.1 GCA_903895515.1 uncultured Acidimicrobium sp.
CTCTATCAATGACCATGCTTCGTTACGGAGCACATATCACGGGCTACGAATTGCGAGAAGATTTTGCAAATCGCGCGCAATCCAATGTTCGCTCGTTCCTCGGTGCTGAAGCTTTGGATCGCTACGACGTACAGATACGCGATGCGTACGAAGGCATCGATGGTCAAGATTTCGATCGGGTAGTACTTGATTTACCAGAACCGTGGAACGTTGTTCCGCACGCAGAAAAGGTGTTGCGAAAGGGTGGGTTACTCGTTGCCTATACGCCAAGCATCACGCAAGCTGTGCAAGTGCGACATTGCTTCGGAAACTCGTGGATTGAGGCACGCACGATGGAAGTGTTGCATCGCACGTGGCACATTGAAGGCATGGCAGTTCGTCCAGACCACAGAATGGTCGCACACACCGCGTTTTTAACAGTTGCGCGATACATCGGCGTTACCGCCGAGTCAATGGACTAGACGAGCGACTACGGCTCGATGAAGATGCATTCGCCGGGGCATTCCTCGGCGGATTCAATTACAGCGTCCATCATTTTGTCTTCAAAGTTCGCCATTCCTTCGGCGCCCTGTGCATTGCCTTTAGCAGTAGCGAAGATCTTGTCTTTTTCACGCACATAGGCAAGGCCATCGTCGAGCAACGTGAACACATCTGGTGCAATTTCCTCGCACAGCCCGTCTCCGGTGCAGAGATCCTGATCAATCCAGACCTTCATGTCATGTACTCCTTTGGCAAATTCTCTTGACGACTAATTCGCCCATCAGACTACATCGCCATGATCGCTAGATGCGTATTTTGGTCATGTGAATTTGTACCAAAGGAGCATTTCCGCGCCCGTAAAAGCCACTTGCTAGGTTGGTGATCCATGTCCGATGCTGCTGAATCAAATTCGAAAGTCGGATTGAAGGCGATTCGAGAATGGTTGACCGTCGTTGGTGTCGCCCTGATCATTGCCTTTGTTGTCCGTGGATTCGCACTTCAGCAGTTTTACATCAGTGGCCCAAGCATGGAATCAACCATGTTCCAGGACAATCGCGTTCTCGTAAACAAACTTTCATACCGGTTGCACGATATTCACCGTGGAGATGTTGTGGTTTTTGACCGCGTAACAACCGATGGTGTGGCCGTCCAACATGACGATCTCATTAAGCGGGTTATTGGCTTAGCCGGCGACACTATCTCCATTTCAAAGTGCGTGGTTTCGGTAAACGGTAAGGCGATCAATGAGCCATACCTAAACGACTACGACATTGCTCAAACAAATTTGGACGATCGGTGCCGCATTCCAGAAATGGCAAACACCACAGTGGACAAAGGACATCTATTCGTCATGGGCGACAACCGTCCTCAGTCATTTGACAGCAGAATGTTTGGAACGATTGATCAAAAGCTCGTCGTTGGCAGAGCATTCGTGATTATTTGGCCAATTGGTTCTTTCCACTGGCTGTGATTTCAACCGTTCACAGTTCTCATCGCATCTGTCGCACGGTCAGGCCAATCGCTAAACACACCGTCTAGTCCCATGCGTAAACCAGTAGTCAACACTTCTGGATATTGAAGATTCCACCCGAAGCAATAAATATTGAATCTGTGGAACAGCGCAACAAGCCCACCGTTCCAATCGGGGAAGGGCATGTTGACTGTTGAGATTCCACGGTCACGCAGTGTCGCCGCATGTCGCTCGGGTCCAAGACTCATTGCTTTCAACCGCGTTGAGTGAACGAGGTGAGCACCGTCCACACGACCGATCCATGATTCCAAGAATGTTAAGTCCGGGTGACACAACCACGTTTTTTCGGGTCTGCCATATTCGGCCACTGTGTGCACAACATCAGCCATGCTGTCTATGTCTTTGATATCCAAACTGACATGAAAATCGGATCCACATCGCACGTACAGATCTTTAAGTGAGGGAATCCAGCCGGGGAGTGCATGGCGGTTGAACGACCTGATTGGTTTGCTGCGCAAGCGGCCTTTAACAATTCCATCGTGATCAAGAACTGCGATTCCATCACGGGTAATCCACGTATCCGATTCAAGTCCGGTAGCGCCTAACCGGATGGCTAATTCAAACGCTTCAATGGTGTTCTCGCGAAGGTGAGCCCGTGCCCCACGATGGGCGAAGGTGATTTGGTTATCGATCAGGGGAGAAATGCGCTCTTGCACAACGCCATGCTACGCATACCCAGATCGATCAAGGTTTAGACTGTCAAGGTGTTTAACTTCTCTGGAAGCGAGATCTTCTTCCTGATGATCTTGGGTCTCGTTATTTTGGGACCAGAAAAGCTTCCTGGAGTCATCCGTAAAGCCGGAAAGTTATATGGCGAATTCAAACGGATAACCAACGATGCGCAATCTGAATTTAAGGGCGCCTTCGGTGACACCATCGGTGATCTGAAAGAAACCGCCCAGGGATATAAAACGATGTTCGATTCGGCAAGTCAGCAAGTGAACAACACACTTTCCGATGTTGGAAATTTTGATCATGATGCTCCAAACGATCCAACTGAAACCGAAGAGCCCGAGCCGGAACCCAAATTCGTTCCATTTGATATCGGGCTTCCGGATTCCCAACCCGAGACGAATCAATAATGGTCAGTTTGTTAAGGGGTCAGTCATCATCAGGCGAAGGCGGCATGACCATTTTCGGGCACCTTGCAGAGTTGCGTATGCGTCTCGTTCGGTCGCTCCTTGCAGTTGCCGTTGGATCAACAATCATTTTGGTTTTCTACGATGCATTTCTGAAGTTTCTAACACAGCCGTATCGCAATATTTGCAAAGCACGTCCAGACTTCAACTGTCAGGGCACGCTTTTCGCGTTAGGGCCCATTGAAGGTCTTACTTCGCGAATGCGTATTGCAGGTTACGGCGGTCTCATCATTGCGCTTCCCGTCATTATGTGGCAGTTATGGAAATTTATTGTTCCAGCGTTGAATAAGCAGGAAAAGAAATACTCCATACCGTTCATTGTCACTTCAGTGGTTCTGTTCCTCACGGGAGCATGGCTTGCATATTGGACGCTCGATAAAGCGCTTGAATTCCTCATCGCCTGGTCTGGCGCAGGTGTTGAGCAGACATACCAAATCTCGAAATACATCAGCCTCGTTGCAATGATGGTGCTTGCATTTGGTGCAGGATTCTTGGTGCCTGTGCTTGTTGTATTTCTGCAGCTTGTTGGAGTAATCACACCTCAAACACTCATCAAGCAATGGCGCTATTCAATCATGGGAACATTTGTGATTGCAGCAGTCATCACGCCGAGTGGTGATCCAATTTCCATGTTGGCACTAGCAATCCCGATGACGTTGTTATTCCTGCTTGCGATTCTCATTGGCTTTATTGCGCAGCGACGAAAGAAGAAACGTTCGCCAGATGGCGAATAGTTAGTTGTGACGTCCCCTCATCGCAACTCGCTCACAAGCGGTTACTCGTTCGAATTAGATACTTTCCAAATTCAGGCGTTTGATTGCATTGATGCTGGTGAAAGTGTGCTGGTTGCTGCTCCAACTGGATCAGGGAAAACCGTCGTCGCAGAATACGCAATAGGTCTCTCCAGAAAAATGGGGAAGCGAGCGTTTTACACAGCTCCAATTAAGGCGCTCTCTAATCAGAAGTTTCATGAATTAGTCAAACTGTATGGCGCAAACGAAGTCGGGTTGCTTACGGGTGACAACAGCATCAACGCACAGGCTCCAATCGTGGTGATGACTACAGAAGTGCTTCGCAACATGATCTATGCGCGGTCTTCAAATGTTGACAATCTCGGTGTCGTAGTCCTTGACGAAGTCCATTTTCTTCAGGATGCCTACCGTGGTCCTGTGTGGGAAGAAGTGATCATCCACCTCGATCCAACCGTTCAATTGGTTTGTCTGTCTGCAACGGTGAGCAATGCTGACGAACTATGTGAGTGGCTCACCACCGTTCGCGGTCCAACTAGGCCGATCGTGGAAAGTAAACGACCAGTAGAGCTGACGAATCATTATGTGGTCGGAGACAAGACGACGAATCAGTTGCGCGTGTTCGACACCATCGTTGGTGGTAAGCCCAATGAGCAGGTGTCAAAGATTGAGTCGATGTCAGCGCCAAAAACAAAGAAGCAACACCCATACGGATCACGTGGCAGACAAAGCGGTCCGCCAAGTCGGTTCTTCACTCCTAATCGTCCTGATGTGTTGTTGCAACTGCAGTCAGATGATCTTCTCCCTGCGATCTATTTCATCTTCAGCCGCAATCAATGTGATGAAGCGGCACACTCGTGCTTGAAGTTGGGCATTTCTTTCACCACAGCACAAGATCGAGAGATCATCGCTGGCATTCTGGAAAGTCACGTAGAAGCGTTTACCGATGACGATTTGGCCGCATTGAACTACACGCGTTTTCTGCGACAGCTGGAGGCTGGTATCGGTGTGCATCATGCCGGCCTTGTACCGAGCTTTAAGGAAGCGGTTGAAGAGTGCTTCGCACAAGGTCTTGTGAAAGTGGTGTTCGCCACAGAGACACTTGCCGTTGGCATCAACATGCCAGCTCGTGCCGTCGTGCTCGACAAAATTACCAAGTACAACGGTGAGACTCATCAAATTCTTAAGCCTTCCGATTTCTCGCAACTCACTGGTCGTGCTGGACGACGAGGCCTTGACACGGTTGGTCATGCGCTCACACTGTGGAACCCATTCGTTACTTTCGAACAAGTTGCAGCTTTGGTGTCAAGCCGATCGTTTGTATTGAATTCCGCGTTCCGTCCGACCTACAACATGGCTGCAAACCTGATCCGAACAACGAGCCGCGTGCAGGCGCGCCATTTACTTAACCTGTCGTTTGCTCAGTTTCAATCTGGTCGCGAGATCGTAGAGATTCAAGCGCGAATTGCACGAAGAGGCAAAGAGGAACAACGGCTTCGAGAACAGTCCTACAGCGATTACGGCGATATTGAGAACTTCAGGAAGGGGAACGTAAAGACAAAAAGCTTTACTGATCTGGAAGCTCAGTTTGCGCGCTTACGGCCTGGCGATGTCGTGCTCATTGGCGAAGCAACGGCAAGTGATCGCCTGGTGGTGATCTCTACGGCAAGCCGAGGCACCGGTGGCAAGTTGTCGCTTCTGTCAATCAACAGGGGAGTGCGCACAGTTACATCGCGCGACGTAACAGAAACGATTTACACACTGGGGCACATTGAATTGCCAATGCCTTTCCAGCCGACTAACTCACGTTTTTTGAAAGAGACTTCAACGCTATTAGCGAAGTTCAAAATCAATGATCGTGTTCTTTCTCGCAGTGGCAAAAAGGATTCGCGAGCAAATTCAGATCATCCGTTTTTGCGTGACCCTGATGCCAAATTCAAGCTCAATGCTGCAGAGTCAGCGGACCGCGTAACAAAAGAACTTGATCAATTAGAAAAGCGTGTATCTAATTCCGCCCAGTCAGTAAGTAAGAAATTTGACGATCTCACGAACCTTCTTGAAGAGTGGGGATACATAAGCGAATGGTCATTGACGGCAAAAGGTGTCGTACTTGGGCGAATTTTTCATGAATCCGATTTGTTGATTGCAGAATGTCTCTCCGAAGGCATTTTCTCAGGTTTAAATGCCCATGATCTAGCAAGTCTTGCTTCGGTATTTGTGTACGAAGATCGTCGGCGAGATGAATCTGCGAAACCCCTTTTTCCAAATGCTGAATTGAAAAAACGATGGTCCGAGATTGAAAACATCAGTCGACGAATCACAGCGAGTGAGATTTGCGCTGGTCTACTCCCGCATCGCGCTCCAGACGCTGGCTTTATGGCCACTGCGTTTGACTGGTCGCATGGCACGTCACTGTTCGACATATTGGACGAAGACGATGTAACTGCAGGAGACTTCGTGCGCACCATGAAGCAGCTCATCGACATTCTCCGGCAATTCACCACTCTTGATGACCAGTCTGTTTCGACATCTACGAGCGCACTTGCTGCCAAGTCCCTCTTCACCGGTGTCATTGCTGCATCGAGTCAAATCGGCAAGATGTAACGATGCCGATTAGCCCTGGATCCGAATGGGGAATACCGTCACCGATTCCCGATCATGCACGTGTCATGTCGTCGGATCGCCAACTTGGATTATTCCTTCGTGATAATTCCGCACAACAAATACATGCACAATCGCTATTCATGCAATCAGGTGACATCTCACGAGTTCTTGGCGTGAAGAGTCGCTCGAACAATGACGAGTGCATACGCGTGATTATCGACGCGATATCTGTGTCCTACACCGACGCTCATGGCGTGGAACACACGGATGTGTGCATTGGATCCTTGAGCATTGCACGCAGGTTCCTGCGAGGCGCAATTTGCATAGTGAGCAATAGCGGATATTGGAACGACCACGAAGTGGCACCGCGCGCACATCTCAACGATGGAAAACTCGATATTTTTGAAGTATCCGGTGCTATGCGTTGGAGTCAGCGCCGCTTGATGTGGCAAAAGACGTCTCTTGGGACCCATCTTCCACATCCGTTACTTTCCTATAGTCAGGGTGACTTCTCTCATTGGGAGGGGAGTCCACAGCGACTCACGATTGACGGCCAATTTGTAGCAACTGTCACCAAGGTTGCGTGCCGCATTCAGAGCGACTGCGTTCAGATCTACGCCTAATAGGCATACCCGATAACACGGGGCGGGACTTCTAAGATTGCCCCTCGTGACGGTCTACATTCCAGAGGTTTTCGAAGATGGAGAGGCGGAAATACTTAAACGGTATTTCACGAACCTTGACCTCCCGGTTTTTGCGCTCGTTAATCTGCCGGAAGTTGTCAAGGGTGCGTTGTTTGCGCGATACAGCCGCAGCCCCAAAAGTCTGCGCCGATTATTCCTCGATGAATTCGTTAACGATCTCGACCTCACTGGTGATATTGGCGTTGACGCCACCATTGGCATAGACAAAGCAGAGGCACTCTACGAAAAGGTGTTTGTTGAGTACGGCGACGACTCCGTCGCACAGCTTGGCGGTGTGCATCTGGCATGCGAACAGGCATCCAACCTGCTGACCAAGATTCTTGAGTGGGGAAGGTTGATGAGTTATCTCGAGCAGAGTACGAGATACATCAATTACGACGCTCGATTGGGTGGAAGGTACCGGTACTACCGAGATCCTGAAATATTGAGTGGTCCATATGGAACGCGTTATGTGGGCGATATGGATCGCATGTTCGATAGCTACAGCTCACTTGTTCAAACCGTCACAGAACATGTGCGCAAATCAATCCCTCGCGGAATCAATGACTCCGATTTTGTGTATCGCCAGGCAACGCGAGCAAAAGGTCTTGATGCTGTGCGAGGAATACTGCCTGCAAGTGCACTGTCAAATGTTGGAATTTTTGGCACCGGACAGGCTTACGAACAGATGCTGTTGCGCATGCGTGCTCACGCTCTTCCGGAGTCGCGTCAATACGCCGACATGATGCTTACTGAACTACGTAAAGTTGTTCCGAGCTTTTTGCGACGTGTCGATATTCCAGAGCGTGGAGGAAAGTGGAGTAGCTACCTCGCTACTAATGCTGAACAAACCGCCTTCTTGGTTGACGATATGTTTGGCGCGCTCGAACCAGACCCAGTCAATGAAGTGGAGTTGATCGACTTTGATCCAGATGGCGAGAACAAGTTGCTCGCAGCAATTTGTTATGCGCATTCACATCTACCTGAGTCGCAACTGCTCAATCGCGTCGCCCAATTGAGTCATGACGAAAAGGTTCGTCTCATAGCGGCTTATGTGGGAACTCGAGAGAATCGTCGTCACAAACCAGGTCGTGCCTTTGAAAGAATCGACTACCGCTTCGATGTGCTCGGTGACTACGGAGCATTCCGGGACCTCCAGCGCCATCGTTTGCTGACCATCGAGTGGCAGAGACTGTCTCCAGATCATGGTTATGTCATGCCGGAGCTTGTTGCTGAAGCTGGCGTTGCCGATGAATTTGAAGAGACCATGACCCGATCTGCGACGTTGTATGAAGCGTTGCGACCGGATTACCCAGAACAGGCTGCGTACGCAATCTCCATGGCGTACCGCTTGCGCTACAGCATGCAATTCAACGCTCGCGAGGCAATTCACCTACTGGAGTTGCGTTCGGCCCCTCAGGGACACCCCGCATATCGACGCGTGGTGATCGAGATGCATCGTCTCATTGCCGAAAAAGCCGGACACAGAGCAGTTGCGGATGCCATGACCCATATGACCTTTGAGGCACCAGCGCTTGAACGATTGGACTCGGAGCGAAAGGCCGAAACTCGGCGTAATTCATAATTTTTGCGTAAAGCAAAGAAATTCGCATAATTGACCCCTTTATGGAGTACTCTCTCGCCGCACGCAGTGAAAGGAATTTTTAATGTCAGACGACGATGTCATCGGTCCAGATGATCTAGATAGCGAGATACTTTCTGCCCCCGAGTTAGACGGTGACGAACTCGATGGAGATGTACTTGAAATAGATGGTCTTGAAGACGATGGCTTTGCCGTTGACGAGGCAATTGACATTGCTGAAGACCCTGATGAGATTCCCGTTGAATCCATTACGAAGAAGTCGACGGATGACGACGACGATGACGACGACATGCGCACTGAAGACGACGTTGAAGCCGACCTCGATGCCATCCTTCGAGAAAAACTTACCGCCGCGGACGATTCTCCTCCCGAAGAAGACGAGGAAGATGTTGTTGTTGACGACAAGACCGATGGAATGGAACGTCTGCAACCTCGCCGGCCAGACGAAAATCAGTGCACCCAGTGCTTCCTCCTCGTTCGCAATAGTGCCCCTGGTTGTCCTGTTGAGGACGATGCATGCCCACTTTTCAAATAACTGATCGAATCAAACAAGACGTGCGCAACGCACGAATGATTGGTGAGTTCACGGTCAAAATTGGTGCTCAGAAGTTGCCTGGGCTCATTTGGAGCGTGGTGTCAAAGATGCGTTCGTCTGTATATCCAGAAACTGTTCAACGCATTCGCCCAGAGGATGCGCCAGCACCTGTTGTTGATCAAACACCATCTCTGCCACGCACTGCCGAACCGCGCGATGGGTACGACCTACTCACCGGCACACAAGTGGTTGAACTCATCGCGTCAATAGACGCGTTAGAAGTTCTCACCATTCTTGAATACGAGTGCACGCACCGCAATAGGGCAGTAGTTATTGCTGCGGCACAATCGGTGGTTGCTCCACAGTGAACGCCGCGTTGTTCTCGGTTCGAAGTGCAACTTCCGAGGATGCGTCTGCGCTTGCTGCATTAGAGCAATTATGTGTTCACGAAGCCCACAGTTTTCGTGGAAGTTCGCAACTGTTGTCTACGGCGCCACTCATCGGGCTCGAACTCGACAACTTCCAAATCGATGGACGCCACATTGTTTTCGTTATTGAGTCGTCTGGCGAGATTTGTGGATTTGCTCAAATGGAGATTTCGGAATCGATTGCCATGGTCCGCCGTGTGTACGTCAGTCCAAAGGCTCGTGATTTGGGCGCAGGAGCCACGCTGATAGACGAACTGCGTGCCCACGCACGATCGCAAGGATGCACGCGAATAGACGCCTATGCGTTGCCGGGTGATCGGCTGACCAAAAATCTTTTCGAGCGTGCGGGCATGAAAGCCCGGCTGCTTATTGCATCAAGCGACCTCTAGCGTCCCTTCCACTGGGGTGGGCGCTTTTCGATAAATGCAGTCAGACCTTCTTTGGTGTCTTCCGATTTCAGAACTGCACCAAATTCTTGGTTAGTCATGCTGATGAGTTTCTCATCAGATTCATAAGCCGATGCCAAAACAATTTTCCGTGATGCCCACACTGCGAGTGGAGCCGAAAGAGCGATCTTGTTTGCTAGCTCAATTGCGGCTTCAACAGCTTTTCCAGGCTCGACCAATCGATTCACCAGTCCTAACTCATAGGCACGCTGAGCTGACAGCGGATCACCAGTAAGGATGACTTCCATCGCAACGTTTTGACCAATTGCGCGAGGGAGTCGAAACAAACCGCCTGCGCCTGCGATGAGATTGCGCTTTACTTCGGCAAGACCAAATGCAGAGCGAGTAGTAGCGATCACCATGTCGGCAGCCAACACAATTTCGCATCCACCAGCAGTTGCTAAACCATCGACGGCAACGATGATTGGCTTCTTACGATCGCGATACACAAAACCGGCAAATCCACCGCGCTCGGTGAAGAGATTGTTTTCTCCAGAGTTCAAGGCCTTCAGGTCGGCTCCAGCGCAAAACACTGGCCGTTCTTGACCTTCTGTGTTTGCACGAAGAATGCCCACCCAAACTTCGGGATCATTTTCTAGCTGATCGAGAGCAATCTCGAATGCTTGAGCAACTGCGCCGTTAACAGCGTTTCGTGCTTCCGGACGGTTCAGAGTAATGAAACCGATTTGACCTTGTTTTTCAAAAGTTACGACGTCAGACATAGCTCAAGACTATGTCGGCAGCTGTCCTATTCGGAAGTTGAAGGTGCGTCTGCAGTTGCCGTCACTTCTGGAGTTGACGGTGCATCTGCAACTGGAGGTGCTGGTATTGCCTGAGGAGCCTTCGCTGGTGCAGGCTTGCCTTTGGGGCGCACAGGGCGTGTTGGTCGCAATGGGCGAGGGCTGTGTGCACCTGGAGCAACGACAATTCCGAACATTTGTGCAATCTGTGGCACAAGGGGAGCAACACGCTTCACCGTTGCCAGCACTGTTTCGTTTGGATTTGGCAGAACTGCTGCGAGTTTCACTTGACCACGTACAGGAGAAAACGCGATTGCCTCTAACAGTGCACAGAATCGATCAGGCGCAGTTTCCGAAGACAACGCAGCTGAAGCGGCTGATGCCAACTGCGCGCCAAGTTCTGCAGGGAATGGTTGACCGGCCTTTGGTGGCTCACTCGAAATTTTCAACGCGCGAATCACTCGCGACACGGCAATAGCCGACTTGATGTCTTCCAGCCAACGTGTTTGTTCAAACTCTTGGCGAGACTTCAGCGCAGCCTTCAATTCGGTTGCAAGCGCACGAGTTGTTTCGTCGCGAACAACCATTGGATCGTCGGCGCCGACAACAACCTGGCGAAGATCACGCAAGTCGAGCAACTCGATATCAGCTTTTGCAGCTTCTGCTTTGTCGAGCCATTCTGCAACTCGCAACTTAGGAAGCAATTCTTGTGCCATTGAAATCAGACCTTCAGCAGGCACGAGTGGCTTGCCATCCTTTTTCAATTGATCGTTCTGTTCCTTTACAGCATCGCGAACAGCTTTGATGCCGCCGATGAGTGCACGCTCTGCAACTCCACGCTGTTCAACAGGAAGTGTGTCGAGAACGGCGGAGCGATGAACGCGCTTTGGCTTGAGGCGTTTAGCAGCAGGACGCTTCGGCAATTCTGGGGGAGCAGTAAATGACGGACGACGTGGACGACGATCGCCAGACTTTTCGCCTTCAGCACCCTCGCGCGGTGGACGCTTGTCGCCATCACGTCGTGGCTTGCGTTCGCCATCACGTGGTGGACGCTTGTCGCCATCGCGTTTTGGTTTGCGGTCTTTGCTTTTGTCTGCAAGTTTTTGAGTTACTGGCTGAAACTCTTTTTCAGAGCCAAGCAGTTGCAAAATATTTCCACGAATGGATTTTTCTTTTGTCTTAACAAGCGAAAGAATTTCTACACCGTCTAGATCGAACTCAGCTTCGACCTTGAGCGTGTCACCGGTCTTTGCGCCGGCATCAAGAATTGCACCATTGAGCGTTCCCTTAGGGGTCTTGGCGCCGGCTGCACGCCACGTCCACGTTCCATCTCCACGGTTACTGGTCAATTCGATATCAATGCGCTTAGACATGGGGCTCTACGGTACCTGCGAAAAGTGAGTTTCCCCAATACGCACGCCATAAACGTGCGCACTACGGTAGGCGAATGGCGATTTATGCACTTGGCGACCAAGTCCCAAACATTCATGAAACGGCGTTCGTTCATCCCGATGCGGTGATCATTGGATCAGTCGAGATCGGTGCCGAATCAACGATCTGGCCTGGAGCGGTTCTCCGCGGCGATGACGGATACATCAAAATCGGCGCGCGAACGAGCATTCAGGACAACACCGTCATCCACACCACACCACAAGACCCAACCATTGTTGGCGATGATTGCGTCATTGGCCACATCGTGCACCTTGAGTGCTGCATTATCGAAAATGGTGCTCAGGTGTCTTCCGGAGCAGTTGTATTGCACCGAGTGCGAGTTGGCACAGGTGCCATTGTCGCTGCGAATGCAGTCGTGCTCAATGATCAAGTTGTCCCACCTGGCGCGCTCGCCGTGGGAGCACCCGCCGTCATCAAAGAGGGCCGTGCTCGTACATCAGATATCGAGTTTGGTGCAGCTGTTTATGTTGAAAAAGGCAAGTGGTTTAAACAATCCATGCGCAAGATCTCTGACTGATTTTTAGTCAAGAACGGCAAGCAATGCCGAAGCATCAAAGTGATCAAGCATCGGCAAATAGATGCGTGTTGCGTCTTTGCGAAACTTTACGCTGATGTCTTCGCGGAAAAACTTTGCGCCTTCGCGGATGACGTAATTGAGAATAAAGAACCGGTACGCCCACGGCAGAAATAACAACTCGCGTTGCGTGAGTGGAAAGACTTCGTGATACTGACGCAGAAACTTGATGAACCGCGGCTCTAACAGCGTGTGCGGGGAATAGGTAAAAGACGTTCGGTCGCCAGTTTCGGACGACACTCGCGAAAAGAAATAGAAATCGAGCATGCGAGTATCAATGCGAAACCAGTCGTAATCCCAACGACTGAACAATTCGAACTGTGCGCGATGATGTTTGACGGAAAAGTTGCCAAGATTCCAATCCACGAGAACTGGGATCTTCTCCCATTCGTCAAACCGGATCTTCTCTAGATGAAGCAAGAATTCATGCGTAGATCTTTTAGCAATTTCTATATCGTCATGACGCAATCCAAAATGTTCCGCCGCGAATTCGTGAGAGAGTTGGTCGAGTAAATGGATTGCATCGCCCTTGACAGAATTAGATGTTGCCGGCAAACTCCCTGAAATTTGAGAACACTCGCGGTGGAAGGATGCAATTTCTCGAGCGAGGTTGCCAATTTGATCGTCATTCAATATTGATGGCAATTGCATCGCTCGTTCGATATCGGTGTAGAAAGCCACCCAATACGTACCGTCGTACCACGTGTAAGCGTGTCCATCGCGTGGCAAAACTTCTGCCAGAAAACCTTCCCAACGCGAACCTCGCAACAACTGCGCGCTGGTGAACAATCGATCGTGATCTTCGGCGAAGAGAAAATACGAGCCATACGAAGATATTTTGGCCACTATGTGCGACGAATCGTCGAACACCACACGGAACACGCGGTTGGTAGAAACGTGGGCGCTGACTTCAATCAAGTTGTCAATGGTGCGCTTACCGTCGTACTCCGACCAAGCTGTTGCGATCAACTGCTCAGCAAGTTCGCGGGAGGGGAATGCCGTCACAGCGAGCCGAATGCGCTTACGTGCGCAGAATGATTAACGCTGAGCGACTGCGCGAACGCCAATCGGCGCGATGAGTCGATAACCGGCGGCATGCCGTTCTTCTTCAGACTCTCCACCCCAAAAACCATACTCATGATTCTCACGCGCAAAGGTGCGACACGTTTCGAGTACTGCGCATTGCGTGCACACGGTGCGAGCCATAGCTTCACGTCGCTCGCGGGCCTGTGGTCGTTCTGCAATTGGTGGGAAGAACACTTCGGTGAGTCCACGACATTCCGCAACGTCCATCCACTCATCATCGGTTTGCACTCGCTTAGTAGTGAACTCCAGTGATGCCATGATGCCCCCGCAACGATTGACCTGCCCTGCGGAGAGATTAGGGGATAACTAACCGATCAGTCAATTAGACCATGTGCTCGGCGGTTAGGCCAGGAGAGCGCGAACTCCAGCCACAAAGGCGTCAATTTCTGGTTCGGTCATGTCCCATGCGGTCATCCAGCGAACCTGGTCAGCAGCGATGTCCCAGTCGTAGAAGTGAGCCCATTCCTGGAGTTGCGCACGCGGACCTTTGGCGATGATGGGGAACATGCTGTTGGCCGCGGGTGCGGTATTCAGTTGCAACGATGCAATGTCCTTCGTTTTGTCGAACAACATTCGCGCTGCCTTATTAGCTTGACCACCGAGAGTGATGAACAGATCATCGCGCAACATCGCTTCGTATTGAGCTGCAATGAATCTCATTTTCGAATGCAGTTGCGTTACCTGTTTGCGCACGTACACGGACCGACCGGCAAACGTTGGATTGAAGAACACAACAGCTTCGCCAAAAATTCCACCCGCTTTTGTACAACCGAACGTCATCGCATCAACGCCGGCATCACGAGTGAATGCACGCAACGCATCACGAGACCCACCGAGCGCTGCAGTGGCATTGGCGATTCGTGCACCATCGAGATACACGTACATGCCCATGCTGTGCGCGGCTTCGCTCAACGAACGAATTTCTTCAACCGAATACACAGCTCCCAATTCCGTTACCTGTGTAATGGCAACAATTCCTGGTTGGGGAGCATGCTGATTACCAAACATTGACTTCACCGATTCCAAATCGCTCGGACGAAGTTTTGCATCTGTTGTTGGAACCGTGATGAGTTTTGTTCCGAGCGCGCGCTCAGGCGCTCCCGTTTCATCAACGTTGATGTGTGACTGTGCTGCGCACACAATTGCATCTGCTGGACGCAACATGCTGGCAAGGGCGAACACATTTGCACCAGTACCGCCGTAGGCAAACTGGGTGACAACGTCGTGATCGAACAATTCCTTGAACGCAATTTCCGTGCGTGCAGTAATTGGATCAGCGCCATATGCGGGCACATGTCCAACATTGGCTACAGCAATTGCCTCGAGAACCAGTGGGTGAGCGCCTGCAACGTTGTCGCTAGCAAACGATGATTTCGGTGGCGCAGGAAGTTTTGTCACAGAACCAGTATGGGGTGCCATCCACACATTGAAATCAGTCTTGGCTTATCTTTTCGTCATGACTAAATCGCATGATCTGGCAGTCACAAGGCCGGGCGAGCTGGGGAGCACTCGCACCGAGCGTCCAGTCACTGATATCGCCAAATGCGTGTGGTGTCGAACCCCGTTACCGGTGCAAACGGGCTCTGGACGGCCTCGCAGATTCTGCACTCAAGCCTGCAAGCAATGGGACTGGGTGGCTCGTCAGAGGGCCTCTGAGCTGGCTTTAAGCGAAGATGAGTTGGTGGTTACGCGCAGCGAACTCGACGCATTGCGCGACCAGATTTTCATCTTGAAATGTGCAATCGATGACGTTGAACAAGATCTTGATCCATCCATCGATCCGACAACACGAGATTTCAAAGCAGCATTGACGTGGTTGTTAGATGCCGCAAAACCCCTGATCAACGAGTCAATTTCGGGTATTTCCCAGCCTGGTTGATCCAGACCTTTAGCCCATAATCATAGTTATGTAAAGTCAGGACAGATCATGAAACCATTGCCTACAAAGGGAATCCCTGCCCCGCAGGTATTCGATGAACTGGAATCACTGCGCGCTGGCGATGTTGATTGGCGCAGCGGACGCGTATTTAGTTTGGCGTATTACGCAGGACCACAAGCCATTGCTGTAGCCGAAGATGCGTACCGTCGGTTCAGCGGCGAAAATGCACTCAGCACCGATGCATTCCCAAGCCTGAAAATGATGCAATCTGACGTGCTGTCGATGGTCGGCCCTTGGCTTGGTGCCGACAAGGACTCTGCTGGGTTCATGACATCTGGTGGCACCGAGAGCATCCTGATGGTCGTCAAGGCAGCCCGAGACCAGTTCGCCCAGACGGATGGCGTGACCAAGCCAAACATCGTTCTTCCCACATCTGCTCACGCCGCTTTTGAAAAGGCCTGTCACTATTTTGGAGTCGAATCTCGTCGTGCCGATGTTGGCGACGATTGGCGTGCAGACATCGCTGCAATGGATCGGCTGATTGATGACAACACCGTGATGTTGGTTGCCTCTGCCCCGCAATATCCCCAAGGCGTCATTGATGATGTCACCGGTATAGCCAAACTCGCCCAACAACACGGAATCAATTGCCATGTTGATGCATGCATGGGCGGAGTCACACTCGCCTACCTTGAAAAACTTGGCCAACCCATTCCGGCATGGAATTTGCGCGTGCCTGGCGTGACCTCCATTTCAGTTGATCTCCACAAATACGGATATACGTCCAAAGGCGCATCAGTCGTCATGTATCGCAGTAGATCGTTGCGTGCTCATCAAGGTTTCTTCACCGACAACTGGCTTGGCGGAATGTACGCATCGTCTGGAATGCTGGGCACGAAATCTGGTGGTTCCATTGCCAGCGCTTGGGCTGTGCTTCGACACCTCGGCGAAGATGGCTACACCGCGCTAACACAACAAACCCGCAACGCAACAGTGCAACTTGCCGATCACATCGTTGCTCATCCGCAATTGGTGTTGCGCGCGTACCCCGAATCCACACTTATCTGTTTCGGTGCAGCAGATCCAACTTTACTCAACGTATTTGCAGTAGCAGATGAGCTGCGTATTCGTGGTTGGTATGTGGACAGGCAAACCCCGCCCGATTCACTGCACTGCACGGTAAACGCAATTCATCATGACAAAATTTATGCTTTTGTTACCGACTTAGATGCCAGCATCAACACCGTGCTCAGCACTCGCCTATCTGGAGACGTAGGCAGTTACGGCAACCTAGAGTGATGCCATGACCGACCAACAACCGAATAACCAAAGTGCCGGTGCTTTTGGTCAACAGCAAGTCAACGAATTGTTCTCGTTACTTTCTGATTTCAATCCTGTTACCTCTGGAGCTAAAGCTGTCGATCAGGCGAAGCGCACCGTTGAATCGCTGATTGCCGCGATGGAGTTGTTCGTGCAGTCAATGGACAACATGAACCAAGTTGCATCGCGCGTTAATCGCTTACTCGATGACATTGAGGGTCCGATGCGACAGGTCATGCCTCACGTCAATGGCGCTTTGGGCGCAGTAAACAAATTGGCTGACATGTCAGGTGCATTGACAGAACTCAGCAAACGATTAGGACCGCTCATGGCGTTCATGCCACAGGGTTCAAAACCCAAAGAACCAACTACCCCACCTACGCCTGACGCGCACTAACGCTTGCGACTAGAGCGCGATGTCAAGTGCTGCGACCACGCGTTGAACAGGCGCACTTGCCTTTTCCATACGCACGATTTGTGAATCAACTTGATCTTTCACTCCAGACAGCGGCAACACATTCAACACACCTTGCCCGTTGCGCATGACGTCTACGAGCTGATCACCCTGACACAACACAACCGATTGACCGCTGATCACGATATGTGCCGCAGTGATTTCGGTATCGACGTGACTGCGAAGGTAATTAAACACTTCGCGAACTGATTCAAGTTTGATTCCGGCATCCAGCAAGCTTTTGATCACACGAAGTTCGAGTAAGTCGCGGTAGCTGTACACACGGCGCGAACCGCTTCCCGTCGCGTCGCAACCAGATGGACGAACCAAATTGGTACGCGCCCAATAATCCAATTGGCGATACGAGATACCGACTACTTCAGCTGCTTGAGTGCCGCTAAATCCCTGATGCATGAGGTCAGGCTACGGGCGCTTTGGGGGTTTGACTAACCCTGAAAATCCTCTGGATTGATTGAGTTGATGAACTCGCGGAAATCATCGAGAATCTCTTCCTCATCCGACTCATCGGCCGTAACAGCCGACTTCCCGACCTTGTCCATCAAATCAGATTCAACAAATACGGGTACCTCAGCACGGACAGCTAGCGCGATGGCATCAGACGGACGAGCCGAGATGACCTTCTCAACACCGTCAACAGCGATATGAATATTGGCGAAATAGGTGTGCTCTTGCACGTCGGTAACCACGACCATCACCACTTCCCCACCCATTTCTGCGATGGTATTCAACATCAAATCGTGCGTCAGTGGCCTATCTGGCACTACACCGCTCAGGGCAACAGAAATAGATGAGGCTTCGGCTTCACCGATGTAAATGGGAATGACTCGGCGGGCTTCGTCAATTTCGCGAATCAGCATGACCGGGATGTTGGATGGAACCTCGACGCGAATGCCCTCGAGTTCTGCTGCAAGTCTTTTCGTCATGACGCAATCACCTTATTGCCTGTAACTAGCGATTACCACGGAACGACCGAGCGGCCACTTCAACCAGAGTCGAACGAAGTTGTTCACCAAGTTCGATCAAGTCATCCAGCATGTCTTCTGCCTGCGCCTTAGACGAAGGATTCTTCTGCATGAAATACGGTTTGATTCTTCCTTCGTACAGTGAAACTTCAGATTCTGCAGATTGCTTCCAGCGCTTCAAGTTGCGAACGTCGATACCAAGTTCGGAAAACTTGCTGATGATTTCCAAAATCTCGCGGTCGAGTGGCGAATACATTTCCAGCTCGCCAACTTTGCGCGGCGACACTAGGCCAGCAGTGATGATCTCTTTGAGCAACTTCTCGTCCATGTCAATTGCATTCAGCAACTCGCCACGATCGATTGACAATGTGTCATCTCGAGTTGCGCGCGACTTATGTGGAGCCAATGGCGCTGAAGATAATTTCTTCGCTGCAGCGGGATGAGTTCCTTGATGAACTATTCCACGAACGCCAGTTGGATCGGTGTCATCGTACGGACGCACCATGCCATCGCTCGTGTCACTATCGAGACGTGTGCGTATGACTTTCAACGGCAAGTAATTTTCGCGTTGCTCGCGCAGGATGAATCGCAGTCGATCAACTTCTGAGTTACTGAACTTGCGATAACCCGATGGCGTACGCTCTGGCTCAATGAGACCCTGGCTTTCAAGAAACCGAATCTTTGAAATCGTTACGTCAGGAAACTCATCAAGGAGTAACCCAAGAACTTCACCGATGGATTTGTAGTTCTTCTCATCCATTGAAGAACACCATGCGATATTTGCCAACTTGCAATTCGTCACCTTGCTCTAATGCAAAGTCATCAATGCGCATCTGATTGACATACGTGCCATTGAGCGACCCCAAATCGCGGACCACATAGCGTCCATTTTCATGCACCACCTCGGCATGGCGACGCGACACCGTCACATCATCAAGACAAATCGAGCTATCCGGATGACGACCAATAGTTGTTAGGCCTTCAACGACATAACGATTGCCGCTCTGTGCACCTGAACGAATGACGAGCAGACCTTTACCTGAATGCAACTCTGCACTTGACAGTGAGACATTGTCCGCATCACCAGGTGCATCTTGCAGTGGATCAACTTTTGCTAGAACGATGGTTCGTTCATCTGGTAAATCGAGCACCGAACCGCACGCTGAACAGAATCCCGATTGTGGCGGGTTGCGATGACCGCAACTATTACAAAACACGTACGACATACCCCTACCGTAGCCTTTTGGCGGCTCTCCCCTTCCGAAGATTGGTCCGCACAAGCGGCACGTACGTCACCGCGGTGTAATACGACAGAGCCAAACCCGGAATAGCGCATAGCCAGCCCACTACCCGACCAAAATCGGCCGTGATGTGCGAACTTCCTGCGAGCAACAAAAACGGAACCGCCATCATCAACAAAAACGTATACCACTTGCCGTTGTTGCTAACCGGAAAGCGCTCCATTCCCAACAACGTGGCACCCACCATCATCGCGCCAACGACTACTTCGCGAACCAAGATGGCGATACAGAACCATCGTGGCACCGCGCCGTCGATCAACACGCTGATCGCGCTCACCACAAACAACAACCGATCTACCGTTGGATCGAAAACTGCACCAAATGGTGAAACCTGATTGAACTTCCTCGCAAACCAACCGTCAACCCAGTCGGTCATTCCCAGCACGCCAAGCAACAGAGCCGCACCAGCACGTTCGTCCTTGGCAAAGAGCATGTACAGAAACACAGGAAGCACACACAAACGCGCCAAAGTGATGAAGTTGGGGACGCTTAACATCCCTGACCACATTGACTCCTGGTTGTCATCCACACAGCGACAATACAAGGAATCGTTGTACTGTTAAAGCGATGGCTTCAATATTTACTCGCATCATTGCAGGCGAATTGCCCGGCACATTCGTGTACACCGACGATGTGTGCGTTGCTTTTATGACCATTAACCCCATTTCGCGTGGACACCTCCTTGTTGTTCCACGTGTTGAAATAGATCAATGGACAGATTTGCCAGATGACATCTCTCAACATTGCTTTGCCGTTGCCAAGCAAATTGCCAAGGCACAGAAGCAGGTTCTTCACTGTGATCGTGTTGCGTTGATCATCGCTGGATTCGAAGTGCCACACTGCCACCTGCATGTCATTCCTGCCACGACAATTGCCGATGTGTCATTTGATAACGCAGCCGCAAGTGTTGACTTCAGCGATCTTGCTGCAGTCGCTGCAAGCATTACTGCGGCACTCGTCTAGAACAAGGTTTCGGGCGTCTCCTCTGGCAGCGTGATCGCATCGAGCAGATGCGAGCCATGATTTCGCGCATTGTTCACATCTGTTGATACAGGAACGTAGTCAACTGCAGCATCTGGAATTCCGTTTGCTAGATGCAATGGCGCAACGACATCGTCTGACAGCCACTGCGAAATTCCATCCTTTGTCAGCAATACAGGCATCCTGTTATGAACCTGAGATACCCGTTCGTTGGCCTCGGTAGTTAAGGCCACGCAGGTATTGAGTTCGTTGCCCTCACTGTCACGCCACGTTGACCACAGTGATGCAACAGCAAAATGGGATTCGTGGTCGTAACCGGAACCAACTCCCGGGAAAAAGGCGAACGGTTGCTTCATTGGCTTACCAGCAACCTTCATCGGCTTCCATTCGTAATAGGCATTCATTGGCATCACACAACGATGTCTGCTGATGAGATTCCGAAAGGATGGTTTCTCCGCAACAGATTCTGATCTTGCATTAATCAAACTTGCGGCCCGCGAAACATCCTTCGCCCACACGGGTACTAGCCCCCACGACATCACGTCAAGCCGTACCACTCCGTCAATAGCGCGTAACACGAATACATCACTGGTCGGCGAAATGTTGAAATTGAGCGCAAGATGTCTTTCGCTATCTACAGCTGAGAAAGCATGTGCTATTTCCTGCGCACCAGTTTTGCGCACGTATCTTCCACACATGTTTGACTATCTCAACAATCCTGTACTGTCTGCGAAAAGTTTCACCAAAATTGGGGTGATGATCAGGCCAGGAAGCAGTGATCCCAGACGAATCTTCTTAATCTCAAGCAGGTTGAGACCAATAGCCATAACTGCCAAACCACCAGTGGCAAATAACTCAATTCGCATTCGATCATTCAGCAATGAATCCAAACGAGTGCCAAACAGTGTCAACGTTCCTTGCACGATAAATACGCTGACAGCACTAAAGAGCACGCCAACACCATGGATTGCTCCGAAAATGACGCTCATGAAACCATCAAGGGTTCCCTTAATGATGTACAGCTGTGGTGTAGCACCTGATGCATCTTGAATTGCTCCAAGAATCGTTAACGGACCGATGCAGAACAATAATGATGCAGTCACGAAACCGGAAATGAACGGACCAGGATCTTGGCGCTTTGCAAAGCGCTGGCGAATTATTTCGCCAATGCCCTCGAGCCGATCTTCGATACGCAGAACCTCACCGATGACAGCGCCGAACACCATTCCGAGAAGTGGAAACACCATGTTGTGAGTTTTGAGCAAGTCGCTCAGTCCTAAACCAATCGTGAGCATTCCAATAACTTGAACAACAATGGTGCGTACTCGTTCGGGAATTTTGTCGCCCATTGCAATACCAACCGTGCCACCAACAACCACTGTGGCAGTATTAATCAATGTTCCGAGCCCAATCACACCTCCACGCTATATGACGTTGTTGTTTGCGCTCACTGCCGCCATGTTCTACGGGGTTGCTGACTATTCGGGAAGCCGCGGAGCTCGTTTAGCGAATTCGGCTGCGATCACATTCACGGGTCAAGCCGCAGCACTGGTGATCATTTCTGCGTACCTGTTGCTCTTCCGGTCATCTCCTCCACCATTAGAAAGCTGGCTGTGGACGGCTGGAGGTGGATTCGGTGGAGCCATTGCCCTCGTGGCGTTTTATCAAGCAATGTCGAAAGGTTCGATGACCGTCATTGCACCGATTACGGCGGTCATTGGTTTATCGGTTCCTGTTATTGCAGGATTCATTCAGGGTGAACGTCCAGAACCACTTGCGTGGTTTGGTATTGCACTCGCAGTGGTTGCGGTCGCTCTTGTTGGAGATGTGCTTGACAAACATGATCTGCCTACTTCAATCGATGCAATTTGGTTGGCGATTGCCGCAGGTTTTGGATTCGGCATGATCTTCGTCTGCATGGCCAATGCAAGTCATGATCATGGAATTTGGCCACTATTTGGACAGCGCATTGTCAGCGTTCCAACTGTTGCAGCTATTGCGTTATTTCAAACCCGAAGAATTTCTGTTCCGAAAAAGGCGATCGGTTTTGCACTGGCTGCTGGCATTCTCGATACGTCAGCAAATGGTCTGTACTTGCTTGCGACTCACACGGGGATGATGTCGATTGTTTCTGTCATCGTTGCGCTGTACCCCGTGTCAACCGTTGTACTGGCGATGACGATTGATCACGAGCGTTTACACAAATCGCAAGCTGTGGGAATGGTTCTTGCTGCCGCATCGCTTGTAATGGTGAGTGTCTAACCAGTACAAATCTGGTCGGGCTGGCGGGATTTGAACCCACGACCTCTTGTCCCCCAGACAAGCGCGCTAACCAAGCTGCGCTACAGCCCGTATGGAGCCGAGCCTAACGGAACAGGTCGATGACTCTCCACGACAAATACATCACGAGAGCTCCAACCAACAATTTGAAGTGCCATGGCAGTGGAACATCTTCTTCGCCGTCTGTTCCAGCGAGTTTTTTGAGATCCAGGTTCTTCGCGGTAATGGTGCCGTGAGCCGATGCCACTTCAATTTCGGTTGAACAATTTGGGCAGCGACCATCGTCCGACACCGCACTTGGTGCGAAATACTTTGAGCATGGTTCACACCACGGCATATCGGCCTGCTTCAGTCCGATCGCTTGCGAACTCGCAACTTAATTGGCGTACTTCCGAATTCAAACTTCTCACGAATTGAACGCTCAAGGTAACGCAGGTAGTGCTGCGGCAATTCGCGGTTAACAAACAAGGTGAATGTCGGTGGGTCATTTGCTCCCTGAAGCGCGTACAACACACGCGCACCAGCGCCAGCAGGCTGTTTTTGCTGAGCTTCTGCGATGACTCGGTTGACATCTTTTGTCGGAACACGCTTGTGGTAATCCGCAATGCATTCTTGCAAGATCGGCAACAAGCGATGAACGCCCTTGCCCGTGAGTGCTGAGAGTTTCAACACTGGTGCATCGCCGATGAAGTACAACTTCCTCGTCATTTCGGTATCGATGCGCTCGCGACCGTCCGCATCGAGTGTTTCCCACTTATTGAGAACCACGATCACCGGACAACCCGCAGCGTCAATACGCTCAGCAAGTCGTTGATCTTGGTTGGTAATTCCCTCTTGAGCGTCGATCACCAACAATGCAACGTCGGATTCATCAACTGCACGCAATGCACGAACGAATGAGTAATACTCGGCAGATTCATCAACCTGGCTCTTACGACGCATTCCAGCCGTATCTACGAAAACTATTGGGCCATCTGGTGTGTCGACCTCTGTGTCAATCGCATCGCGCGTTGTTCCCGCCATGTCATGTGTGATGGAACGGTCTTCGCCAACCAAACGATTAAACAACGTGCTCTTGCCAACGTTTGGACGCCCAACGATTGACACGCGTGGGATTCCAGAAACTCCGCGTGGAAGGACAACTTCTTCGACTACGTCTGGTGCTTCAACAATTTCCAGAATCATGTCGAGTAGGTCGCCCGATTTACGACCATGCAGAGCAGATACTGGAACCGGATCGCCGAATCCCAGCTTAAGGAAGTCCCAACGATCGGCCTCACGCTTATCCGAATCGATTTTGTTACTCACCACAATGACTGGGCAAGCCAAACGGCGAAGCCACAAACCAATCTGCTCATCATCATCAGTGACGCCGATGGCGGTATCAACGACAAACAGCACCAAACTGGCCGACTTTGCAGCCTCTTCAACCTGGCGACTGACTTTGACGTCGAGTTCTGATCCACCTGGCATCCAGCCACCCGTGTCGACCAAATTGAACTTCTTGCCGGTCCATTCCACTTCGCGCTCAAATCGATCGCGTGTGATCCCTGGCTGGTCCTCAACAATTGCCACCTGCGAACCCATAAAACGGTTGAACAGCGTGCTCTTGCCAACGTTTGGTCTTCCAACAATGACCACTGTTGGAAGAGTCGAAGGAATTTCGTTTTCCAGTTCATTTGTCACCCGTTCATTGTACTGTCGCCATTGAAACAATGGTCTGAACTCATGGCCCTGAAAATCGCTGCAGTATTGTGTTTCTCGATGCAAAAACTGCCCGAAACCGTACTTAACGTTGACCGTGTCCTGCTTGCTGCGCCACGCGGATTTTGCGCAGGCGTTGAAATGGCAATCAAAGCACTCGCGTGGATGGTGCGCACGTTTCCAGCGCCCGTTTACTGCTACCACGAAATCGTTCACAATCGCGCCGTGGTCGATCGCTTCCTTGCGCTCGGTGTCATTTTCGTTGACGATATTTCAGAAGTACCAATCGGCATGCCCATCATGCTTTCTGCCCACGGATCTGCTCCTCAGGTTGTCGAAATGGCTCGTCAACGCGGCAACTACGTAGTTGATTCTGTGTGTCCTCTGGTTACCAAGGTGCACCACGAAGTACGAGTTCGTGCAGGCAAGGGTTACCGAATTGTGTATGTAGGACACGAAGGCCACGAGGAAGCTGTGGGCACAATGGCTGTTGCGCCAGATTCAATTTCTCGAGTTGAATCGATGGAGGAAGTACAAGCGCTTCCAGATTTTTCTGAGCCCGTTGCACTACTTGCACAAACAACACTTTCTCATCGCGATTGGGCCGGCATTGCAGACGCGGTAAAAGTGAAATATCCGTCAGTCTGGTCACCTGGCAAGAGTGATTTATGTTTCGCGACAACCAATCGTCAAAGCGCGCTGTTGCAAATTGCCGCTCAGTGCGACTCAGTCATTGTTATCGGCTCGGCCAATTCTTCAAATACTCGAGCGCTAGAGAAGCTCGCACGAGACGAAGGATGCGAACATGTGTACCGCATCAATAGCGTGGATGAACTTCCACGCACCCTTCACGGCGTAGTTGGCGTTACTGCAGGCGCGTCAGCCCCCGAAGATCTCGTTAATGAAGTACTTGCTTTTCTCAATCCAGTCAATGGCGTAGAGGAGATTCGAATTACTCGTGAAGAGGAATACTTCCCTCCCCCGCGCAACATTCGCCAACTGCAATCAGGCATCGAAAATGCAGCTCTGACAATGATCGGTGCATCCGTTTCGTCTGCAACGAGCGTGGATGATCGATTGGTTAGTGCCAGTGACGTACTTTCGTCGCTTGACTAATCAGTTACGCGGAACTTTGCTCCAAGGCATCTCGCGGTCTACACGCACATCTCCAGGAAGACCAAGTACGCGTTCACCCAAAATATTGCGCATCACCTCTGATGTACCGCCTTCAATGCTGTTCGCACGTGCACGCAAGAACGCCTTTGGCAACGAATCAAAACTCATCGCGGTATCTGGGCGAACCATTTCGTAGCTTCCATACAACATGCCTTCGGCGCCAAGGAGTTCGATGCACAGTTCGTACGTTTCCTTGTTGAGTTCGGCGCTTGCCATTTTCCCAATTGAACCCTCTGGTCCAGGAACTCCAACTTTTCTGTTCTGCCCGGCTCGAATATTGGTGAGTCGTGCAATTTCGGAACGAATCCACAGCTTCATGAGCTTGTCTTTAGTGGCAGCATCTTTGCGATCTGCTGGCAATTTCTCCCACAACTTGACTGCTTCACGAATTGGTCCCGAACCTTTTTGCGGAATAGCTCCACCAATAGCAACGCGCTCATTCATCAACGTCGTCAAACTCACTCGCCAACCATCACCGGCGTTACCAAGCGTTTCCGAAACTGGAACTCGTGTGTCAGTGAAATACACCTCGTTAAATTCTGCTTCACCAGTCATTTGCCGCAATGGGCGAACTTCAACACCAGGGCCATGCATGTCGACAACCACAGCTGTGAGCCCGGCATGCTTGACTGCCTCGGCGTCTGTACGAACCACCAACAGACCCCATTTTGAAAGATGCGCGAGTGTGGTCCATACTTTTTGACCATTGACGATCCACTCGTCGCCGTCTTTTACTCCCTTTGCTGAAAGTCCGGCGAAGTCGGAACCCGAACCAGGCTCGGAAAAGAGTTGACACCAAATTTCTTCACCAGTGAATAGCGGTCGCAGATACTTGCGCTTTTGTTCTTCGGTTCCCCACTCGACAACCGTTGGACCGCACATGCCGTAACCAATTGGGTTTCGTGCATACGAATTAGGCCCGCCTGCACGCGCAATCTTTTCATTCACGATCTTTTGAAATTTTGGCGTAAGTCCTAGGCCACCGTGACCGACTGGAAAATGCACCCAAGCCAAACCCAAATCAAATTGCGCACCAAGAAAAGCGATGGCAGAAGTTGACGCTGGAGGATGCTGGGAAATGAGCTGATCAGTGAGATCGGCGACTTGTGCTTCTTCTGAACTCAATACTTCCGCTGCCATAATTTCCTACTCCCCGCGTCCGAACAACCGAAACGCTAATTCAGAATCAACAGCAACGGTTAATTGGAGCGACGCACGAGTTGGGCAAATTCAGCGGATTCAGAAGCTGAAATTTCAGGGATAACTGACCGGAGGCGCATCACCCAGCGCAAATTGGCGACATCGGAACGCCGTCGGTAGATGGACTTCAGATTGCTCAACACCCGAATGACCATCAACCTAGAACTCGAAGGCTCTAGGAACTCGGCACTCCAATTATCGATCTGGGTGAGATTTTCGTACAGGCTTTTACATTGGTCGGCGGTAAGCGGTCGCGGTGAATGGAACGGATCAAAAAAAGAAACGTCTCGTTGTGCAGCGGTTCTGCAAAGAAAGTGACCTGGCATCCCGATGCCAACAATGTCAATGTCTACTCGCCTACCCACTTCGATGGCAAGGGCACAGAGCGTGATCGGAATTCCTAAACGTCGTGCAATTACGTTCTGAAGTATTGAATTGTTCGGATCGTCATATTCAACGGTGTTGCCAGTGAAACCGGAAGGGCCAAAAAGTTCAGCCATGAAGTCGACAGCATTCGTCGCCGAAATGGTTGATGCCAATCGATCGAGTTCCCCGAGCACCATGATCGGGTCAATCGAAGGATCTGCAAAATGCCCAATCAAAGCCAGAGCCTCGTCCAGGGGCACAATCTCACCGCGAGTGCTGAACAGTTCAGTGAAACGCTCAAAATGCACGGCTGAACTGTAACTAGAGAAACTGCTGCTTACGACGCGAGCCGACAACACGGACTACCGTTACCACCATGTTTCCAGGTCATTATGCAGCACTGAATCCAGACAAACCAGCCGTCATCGATGCGGCAACTGGCACCATTTTGACTTATAAGCAACTTGATGACTCGGCGAACAAGATCAGCAATCTGTTGCGCAGTAACGGACTTCAGGTTGGCGATCACGTAGCACTGTGCATCGAGAATCATCCTCGTTATTTTGAGATCATCTGGGGCTGTCATTACGCAGGGCTTGTGTACACCGCGTGCTCGAGCAGACTTACTTCGGATGAACTCTCCTACATCGTGAACGACTGTGGAGCTAAGGCGTACATCACGTCTAAGTACAAAGCCGATCAGGCTGCAGAAATTCTGAATACGACGCCGAGCGTCCAGCTTCGTCTGATGATTGATGGAACCGTGTCTGGTTATGACAGTTTCGAAGACGTCCTCGAGCAAAGTTTAGTTGAACCCCTCGCGGAACGTATTGACGGAACCGACATGTTGTATTCGAGTGGCACCACAGGTCGGCCAAAAGGTGTGCGCTTGCAATTTGCGCGTAGCCCGCTTGGCACACCAAATGGTCTCACTGGACTTGGTCAATTTCTGTTTGGACTTAATGAGGACACCATTTACTTATCTCCAGCACCTCTGTATCACGCAGCACCGTTGCGTTGGAATATGTCTGTGCATCGCACTGGGGGAACTTCTGTAGTGATGAACCACTTTGATGCCGAAGATTTTCTTCAATGCATCGAGCGGTACAACGTGACCCATACCCAAACAGTGCCGACCATGTTTGTTCGCATGCTGAAACTTGCTCCTGAAATTCGAAGCAAGTACGACGTATCTTCGTTGTCGTGTGTGTTCCATGCCGCCGCTCCATGTCCTGTTGAGGTGAAGCGTCAGATGATTGATTGGTTCGGACCAGTCATTCATGAGTACTACGCAGGCAGCGAAGGAAACGGATTCGTGTATTGCAATACCGAGCAATGGCTCGCACACCCCGGAACGGTTGGCGTTGCCCTGAATGCCACCATCCACATTCTTGACGACGACGGCACCGACCTGGCTATTGGTGAAACCGGAACGGTGTATTTCGAAAGCACGGCAAATTTCGAATACCACAACGATCCGGAAAAGACAAAGGCATCTCGTGACCCTCTTGGACGCGGTTGGTCAACACTTGGCGATATCGGATACCTAGATGACGACAAGTTTTTGTATCTGACAGACCGCAAGGCCTACATGATCATTTCGGGTGGAGTGAATATCTATCCACAAGAGGCAGAAAATGTTCTGGTCAACCACCCAGAGGTTGTTGATGTTGCCGTTTTCGGAGTGCCCAACGACGAATTCGGTGAAGAAGTAAAGGCGGTAGTACAACCGCTCTCCATGCCAACCACCGATGCGGAGCGGAATGATTTGAGTAAACGTCTCATTGCATATTGCAAAGAGTCGCTCGCCGACTTTAAGTGCCCGCGCACGGTTGACTTCCGCGACGAGCTTCCGCGCCATCCAACCGGCAAGTTGTACAAGCGACTACTGAAAGACGAATACTGGGCTAAGTCCGGACGAAGCATTTAGTTTCACCATGTCCCATCCGTTCGTACAATCCGCAAATCCAATCGCCTTCGCTCATCGCGGCGGCGCGAGTGATGCTCCAGAAAACACCATGCCGGCTTTTCAACGCGCAATGGATTTGGGATACCGCTACATCGAGACAGACGTGCACGCAACCAAAGACGGTGTACTTCTGGCATTCCATGATGACGACCTGATGCGAACATGTGGCCAACCCGGCGTCATCAGCGAGATGAATTATGACGAAGTCAGAAAGTTTCGGATTGACGGCCAAGAGCCCATTCCCTTGATGCAAGAAATTTTTGACGCTTGGCCTGAAGCAATGGTCAACATCGACTGCAAGGCAGACTCTGCCCTACTGCCACTTACTTCCGCCCTTCGCGGTTCTGGAATCCTCGATCGCGTGTGCATAGGTTCGTTCAGCGATAAGCGCATCGCCACGCTCCGCGAAACTTTCGGACCAGCACTATGCACATCACTCGGGCCGCGAGAAGTCGCGAAGCTTCGAGTGCGCAGCTGGGTTGGACCGGCGCGCAGTTTTCCTGGCGCGTATGCGGCGCAGGTTCCCCATAAACAAGGACCGCTCACCATTACCGATAAGAAATTCGTCGAAGAAGCTCACCAGTCGGGACTCAAAGTTCACGTCTGGACGATTGATGACCCAATCGAGATGAATGTGTTGTTTGATCTCGGTGTAGACGGAATCATGACTGATCGACCGCAGGTTCTGAAGGACGTGATGATTGAACGCGGTATTTGGTGAGCGTTGTTTTCTCATCTACTTCTGCCGGCCTGATCTACCCAGACGGAACCCAAGCACTACAGGACACCAGCGTGAGCGTGTCCGCCGGAGAGTTTGTGTCCATCGTGGGCCCAAGCGGTTGCGGAAAGTCCACACTGCTGCGCATGGCAAGTGGACTCATTGGGCAAACTTCGGGGTCTCTCAACCGCTCAGGGACCGTGCAGTTTGTCTTTCAAGATTCAACACTTCTCCCGTGGCGAACAGTGCGAAAAAATGTTTCGCTAAATCTGGAACTGCAAAAAATAGATCAACCGACGATCGATCAACGTACTTCAGCCGTGCTTGAACTCGTTGGTCTTGCTGACAGCGCCGACAAGCTTCCGCGCCAGTTGTCTGGTGGCATGAAAATGCGTACTTCACTTGCGCGCTCTTTGGTTTGCGAACCCGATTTGTATTTGTTTGACGAACCCTTCGCCGCGCTAGACGAGTTCTCTCGTGAACGATTGAACATCGAACTACGAAACATGTTGAGTACAAGAAATGCAGGCTCGCTATTCGTCACGCACTCAATTGCCGAGGCAGTTTTTCTTTCTCATCGCGTACTGGTCATGTCTCCACGACCAGGAACAATCGTGAATGAATTCCAAATTCCTTTTGGGCAACATCGCGATCAAGACTTGCGTTACTCGTCCGAATTTGCACGCGTGTCGGGCGAGATTGCTCAATCGTTGCGAGAGTTGTCACCATTATGAAACGTCGCATTCTCAATGCTGTTGGGCCAGTCGCAGTGTCTCTCGTATTCATCGCCCTGTGGTATTTGGTTGCGTACTCGCTGCACAACAACTTCTCACCTGCATCGGGAAAGCCAATGATCATTCCGCCACCACATCGATTGTTTGAAGATTTTCATGGGCCGATTCGACAACGAATATTCACTGCCCTGCTCATCAGTACTCGTACCGCAATCACCGGACTTGCGTTATCGGCAATTGTTGGTATCACGATCGGTATCGCCATGGCACAAGCCAAATGGATCGAGCGGTCCCTGTGGCCACACCTCATAGCCCTTCAAGTGACCCCGATTATCGCCATCGTGCCATTGATGATTCGACTCATTGGCGCCAATTTCACCGCTCGCATCACGGTGACCGTCATCATCTCGATCTTCCCAATTGTGTCCAACACCCTGTTTGGCATTCAGTCGGTACATCCTTCCCTGCACGACCTATTCCGTCTGCAAGGCAGCTCTCGCTGGGTGGTGCTCCGCAAATTGCAGCTTCCCGCCGCATCTCCTGCCATCTTTACTGGGCTTCGGGTTGCTGCTGGACTTGCGGTCATTGGAGCCATTGTTGGCGACTTCTTCTTCACCAAAGGCGACCCAGGTCTTGGGCAACTCATTACCTTTTTCTTTCTCAATAATTTGTCCGGGCCAATGTTCATCACAGCATTGTTCGCCACGGGATTAGGGCTTATGCTCTTTGTTTGCTTCGGTGTGTTAAACCGAATCGTCATCGGAAGATGGCACGATTCAATCGCACGCTGAGCAATCACAACTACAAACTGGAGACCCTATGAAATTGTCATCCGTCCTTCGCTCTGCGTGTGCTGTCACCGCGGTAGCTCTCATTTCCACTTCGTGTGGCGGCTCTGGAGAGAGCAATTCTGCTCCAGCCGTTCCACAATCTGGAGTCCTAGCAGGAATTTGTCCTGAAAAAGTTGTCGTTCAAACCGATTGGTTCCCCGAAGCAGAACACGGCGGAATTTACGAATTGATGGGTGCTGATGCAACATCATCAAAAGACACCGGCGCAACAATTGGAACACTCACCTACGAAGGTGTTGACCAGGGAGTTCAACTCGAAATTCGAGCAGGTGGTCCTTTCCTTCAGACTCCAGTTGTCACTGCAATGTATGCAGACGATGCAATAACGCTCGGATACGTGGGCACCGATGTTGCCATCACTCGTTTCGCAGACGCTCCAACCATTGCAGTATTCAATGCACTAAACATCAATCCGCAAGTGGTGTTGTGGGATGCAGCAAAGCACCCAACCGCGCAAACTTTGGGCGATGTTGCCAAGGAAGTGAAATCGGTCTACGTCTACGGTGATCCTGCGTGGGCGCGTTACTTCGTAGCTCAAGGCATCCTGTCTAAAGATCAGATTGACAGTAACTACAAGGGCAATTTGCTTCTTGCAACTGACGATGCTGCGCACCAAGGATTCGCAACTTCAGAACCGTACAAGTATGCAAACTTGGAGTCGGGAGTGGTCAATGTTGCATACACCTTGATTCATGATTTGGGTTGGAACTCGTATGCGCAAAATATGGCTATCCGTGCGGACAAACTGGAAGCGCTTAGCCCATGCTTAAAAGTTCTTGTTCCTATGATGCAACAAGCTCAATTGGATTACATCGCTTCACCAGATCGCGCTAATGCGATCATCAAAGCAGCTGTCGTTGCTTTCGACAGTTGGTGGACACAGACCGATGGCGACTTGGCGAATGGTGCGGCTCAGTTACGTGATCTCAAACTCATCGGCAACGGTGACACCTCAACGTTTGGTGACCTTGAAGAGTCACGCGTGAACGACTTCATCGGCAAGGCGTCACCAGTGCTTCGCGAACAAGGACTAGAAATTGGCGACATCGCAGCAAGCGACATCGTCAATAACGAATTCTTGAACCCAGACATCACCTACAAAGGCTGATATCAGGCGTCTTTGACGCTCCATTTACGCTTGGCGACTGGATCTTTATCGCTCCATGGGAAATTGATCCATTCGTC
>CAITUB010000214.1 GCA_903895515.1 uncultured Acidimicrobium sp.
ATTCTGTGCTTGCAGAGGCTCAGCGAATTGGCTTCCCCATCACGTTGAAGGGCCTTGGCTTGGCGCACAAGAGCGAAGCAGGCGCTGTAGCCGTAGGACTGCGTGACCCCGAGCAACTCACAGCCGCTCTAAGCGCAATGCCATCTGACATCGCCGAGTTTTTGGTTGAACAAACAGTCACCGGCATCGTTGCTGAAGTGCTCGTGAGCATTCGTAGGTCTGCCCCACTTGGCTGGCTCATCACTGTTGGAGCTGGTGGTGTGTTGACCGAACTGTGGAGAGACACGCAGTGCGTGCTCGCCCCAGCAACAGCAGACGACCTGCGCAGTGCGCTTCAGCGATTGCGCATAGCACCAATTCTGAATGGCTACCGCGGAAAACCTGCCGCCAACATCGAATCACTCGTCAGTGCCATACTTACGCTGCAACAACACGTGGTTGGCTCCAATCTTGCAGAAGTCGAACTGAACCCAGTGCTCGTCACCACCACGTCTTCAGTTGCAGTAGATGCATTAATTATTGAGGAGAAATAGACCATGGCTGTTCACATCACCACTTCACTTGACGGCAAAGTGCTCGAGATCACTCTCGACCGCCCGAAGGCAAACGCTATTGATGCTGCCACCAGCCGCGAACTCAGCAATGCGTTTGTTGCGTTTATGGCCGACCCTGTACAACGCGTTGCAATTCTTACCGGAGGTGGAGAAAAGTTCTTTTCAGCCGGATGGGATTTAGGTAGTGCCGCAGATGGCGAATCATTTGAGTCCGATTACGGCGCGGGTGGTTTCGGTGGCTTCCCGGAGTTACCTAACAGGACGAAACCGATCATCGTTGCCGTAAACGGCATGGCGGTTGGTGGCGGTTTTGAAATTGCCATGTCAGCAGACTTCATTGTCGCTGCAGATCATGCACAATTCTTTCTTCCAGAAACTCGCGTGGGCGTGCTTCCTGATGCTGGTTCAATTCGTTTACCACGACTTATGCCACGTCAATTGGCAAATGAAATCATCTTTGGCGGTCGCCGCTTAACTGCGGAAGAAGCAATGAGTTGGGGCATTGTGAACAAAATTGCACCAAGTGCCGAGTTGATGGAAACAGCACGCGCGCTGGCTGCCGAGATCTGCTTGTCTGCCCCACTGAGTGTTACTGCCGTGCTCGACATTATGCGTACCACTGAAGATTTGAGCGTTGCAGATAGCTATACGGCGATGCGAAAAAATGAGGCATACCTGAAGGCAATCAATTCCGAAGATGCGATGGAAGGCCCTAATGCCTTTTCCGAAAAACGTGACCCCGTGTGGAAGGGTAAGTAACGCTTACTTCGCCTTCGACATGCACTCATCCAGCACGTCGAGAAGTTCAATGCCGCGACTGTCTGCATTCTCAGACTGAAACTCGCGCATGGCATACGAAAAACTGCCGTGCAAACTTGGCCAGGCTCCATGTGTAGATCCACCAGCACCCGTGTGTCCGAATGCAAGTTGATCCATTCCCAGCCGTGAAGGGTTTGGGTTCAGCTCAAAGCCAACACCAAAGCGCAACAGTCGACCCGACAACGGGTCGTTGCCCACCGAACGCTGCTTACGCGCGATCTCAATCGTTTCTGGTTTCAGAATTCGCACACCGTCAAGTTCCCCACCATTGACCAACATGGCATACAAGCGCGACATGGCATACGCATTGGCAATGCCGCCACCGCCGGGAAGCTCAGACTTTGCGAAAATTGACGTTCCTCGCTCGGCGGGAATCATTCCGTACACGTACTGCAAGCGAGGGTCTACATCGTCGCCCGACATTGCCGAATAGTTGTAGTTTGCCGCACGCGTTGTTTCACCAATGCGCGGCAACACCGAATCTGGTGCGCCAATATGCAAATCCAACTGCAAAGGCGTGGCAATTTCCTCGCGTACAAATGTTCCAATACTTCTGCCATCTACTCGGCGAACCAACTCACTCGCAATCCACCCGTACGTCATGGCGTGATACGACGGAATTCCAATTGGGGTAATCGGGTGTTGTGCCGCAACATATTGAGCCATCAAAATTGGATCTGAAATCTCTTCGACACTGATTGAGCGTTCCAATCCGGGCACTCCAGCAACGTGAGCAAGCGAGTCGCCAACCGTTACGTGCCCCTTACCTCCCGCTGCGAATTCTGGCCACACACGTTCAATCGGCGCTTCCAAGTCGAGCAAACCACGTTCAACCAACATCATGATTGCGGTTGCACAAACACCCTTGGTGCCCGATGCGATCACGCATACCGTTCCGTCGTCCCACGGCTTTTCATCGCTGCGCACTCCGCCCCATACATCGACGACCTGTTTGCCGTTGTGCGTTGCTGCGAACGATGCACCGGCCTTGTCGCCGCCGTGATACTTATTAAATACTTTGGCAACTAATTCAAATCCGGGCGCAACAACCTGTTCCCGTGACACGTTCAGCCCTCGCTTTTTCCGCGTCTGCGACGTGAGTCTCGATCAGTTGTATCTGACACCGTAGGAATTGAATTGGTGAGCGCTCCGAGCGCATTCACCACTACGTCAACACTAGGGACCGAACCTTTTGTATGCCCATCTATTGCATGGCGCATGGACGCAACATGCTCTGGGGAGTTTCCACAACAACCACCAACGATTCGTACGCCTGCGTCAATCGCTAGTTCGGCATATGTGGCCATGAGTTCCGGTGTTCCCGAATAGACAATGGTGGTGCCAACAAATTTTGGAATTCCACAGTTTCCTTTAGACACCACCGGAGTTGCAAAACCAGACATCTC
>CAITUB010000215.1 GCA_903895515.1 uncultured Acidimicrobium sp.
CTACAAGGAGAAAATCAATGAATGCAGTAATGCTCGTAGGCAGAATTCTGTTTGCCTTCATGTTCGTAATGAGCGGTTTTAATCACCTCGCGAAGGCAGAGGCAATGGCCGGATACGCCGCTTACAAGAAGGTTCCAGCTCCAAAGTTGGCAAACCTTCTTTCAGGAGTCCTCATGGTTCTCGGTGGACTTTCGATCATCCTCGGTGTCTATGCAGACCTCGGAGCCGTCGTATTGGCAGTGTTGCTCGTTGCAATGGCAGTGAAGATGCATGACTTCTGGAACGCACAAGGCGAAGCAAAGCAGCCAGAAATGATCGGATTCATGAAGAACATCTCCATGGCCGGTGGCGCATTGTTCCTGTTCGCATATGCAGCAACTGCAGATTCGAACATTGGACCAGCACTTGGCAAGAGCCTGTGGTCATTAGCTCGCTAATTAACCTCGCGGCTTAGCCGCACATCAATTCGAAAAGGGCGGCCCACTCGGGTCGCCCTTTTTGCTACTTCAGGTTCAACCACTCTTCTTCGCCGCGGCCAAGTTCTGTCAAACGTTTCTTCACTGACAGCGGGACCTCAACGAAGTTTCCTTCTTTCACCTTTGCAGCCAACGCACCGTTTTCATCCCACATGTGGCAAGTGTTAATCGTGCCTGCAAATTGCCTGCGTCGTTGCTCTTCGAAGTTGCCTTCTTCAACTGCACTCGCTTCTCCCGAACTAGAAGCGGCAACACGCATTGACCATCCAGCCTGAATAGCAACTGGTGCCATTGCCGATAACAACGCAGTGATGTGGGTGCACCCGCGTGCGCCGGCGAAGAGTTCCTTCACTTTCGCATTGAACCCACGCGCGATCGACATTCCCTCAAGCTTCTTGTAGTGGTCAGTGATGTGCGTGCACTCAAGGTGCGGATGCTCATGAAACGTTGCCGATGCCTTTTCAATTAAGAACGTTGGATACACAATTTCAAGATCCACAATCATGTGATGCAACCACAGTGGCTGCTCGTCACCCTTCAAATACAGGCCAGCCGGTTTTTCATCCACCACTACCCCGCGAATCATCAGGCGGTCTTCGGCCATTCGGAATGCACGAACCTCGTAACGACGTGTATGAATTAATGGAAATTCTGGGTTTTCAGGGAACATGATCTGCGCTGACATGAGCGCAACGCTAACCAACTAACCTGCGCATATGACTAACGAAGAGCTTGTTAAAACCGTCTGCCCAATTATTAACGACAATTCCTGGAAGTTCTACTTCGCTCCACATGCCATTGAAGTTGGCAAGTCAATGGGGCTGAAGGGAATGGAGTTCTATGTAGCGGGCCGCGGCGGAAGTATGGGCGACTGTGAGGGAAGCGTCGTTGCAGCAGCATTCGGTTACTTCAATCCGGTCATTATCAATGCTGCATGGAGCCTTGCCACGGCAAAGCACCCTGCACGCGTTATCGGTGATGCCCATTACGAAGTTGCTGCACACTTGGGTCGCGAGAAACTCACCAATATGCCAGGCCTTAACGAATTCACCGATGCAATGGAAAAAGTGTTTAACGCCACAGACCCAGATGGCCTTGCATTATTTGCTGCATACAAGTCAATGCCGCTTGCCGAAGACACACCAGCTCGCGCAATGCAACTTGCTGTATCACTTCGAGAATTCCGCGGTTCAGCGCACCTCATTGCAATTCGTTCAGTTGGTCTTACATCCAAGCAAGCCCATTATGTAAAGCGCCCAAATGATGTAAAGAATTTTGGTTGGGGTGAAGACGATGCCCCACTTGTCGACGATCAAGTTCGTGCTCTTATGGTGCAGGCAGAAAACCTCACCGACGCTTTGTGTATTCCTGCATATGCGGTACTGAACGACGCAGAGCGCAAAGCTTTGGTTGACGGCGCAAAAGCATTTGAAGCAGCCCTGAAGTAGTTCATGCCACTTCCGCTAACGCAAGTAACGCTTCGCGGAAACAGGGTTCGACTCGAACCACTTTCACTCACGCATACTGAAGGTTTACGGATAGCCGCAGCAGAATCGCGTGAGTCGTTTCGCTATACATGGGTGCCTGAACCAACCGAAGCAGATGTTGCGCGCTACATCGAAAGCGCGCTTAGTGCGCACACTGCCGGCACGGCTCTCCCCTTTGCAACCATTCGCACCGACACCGAAACCATTGTTGGTTCAACTCGGTTCATGTCTGCTGAATACTGGTCATCTCCTGACGGCAAACCCTCCGACTCAGTGCGACCGAACGCAATCGAGATCGGCTCAACATGGCTGGGTGCCTCTGCACAACGAACATTTGTGAATACCGAAGCAAAGTTGCTGATGATGTCGTATGCGTTCGA
>CAITUB010000216.1 GCA_903895515.1 uncultured Acidimicrobium sp.
ACGCTTGATGCCTTTGCCGGATTCCTCGGCGCAATCACATTTGCGACAGCAGTACTGATTGGCGGTGGAATCAACAGTGCAGATTCAATTCGTGGACTGCTTGGAATTTGGGTAATGAGCTTTGCGGTTCCTATGTTGGCAACTGCTTCGCGGCCATTCCGTCGCAAGAATGCAATCGGATTAGCTGGCGCATGGGATCGCAGTACCGACTTCATTCTCATTTTGTTGTTTGGTGCACTTGCAGCGGGTTCAATGTTCTCGTCGCTTCCAGGTCTGACCGGGTTCCGTCCAGAATTTGCAGGAAACATTGCTCACATACAAATCGTTGCCATGATTGTGCTTGCAGCACGCTTCATTCTTGAAAATGCAACCGTGAAGTTGACACCCACGCGCTATCGCGAACTGACTGACCTTGCTCTTCGCGATGCGTCAAATGTTCAACAAATAGTTTCCTCGCTCATTCGCACCGCGGTGTATCTGTTTGTTGCCGAAGTGTTTATCGGCAACAACTGGGCACTATGGGTGGGTGGAGTGTTGTACCTGGCGCCGAAGCTGGTTGGGCTTGTAGTTGACAAATTCCCGAACATTGAGTCGTTGCATCGCTGGATGCCACGTGGCATTTTCAAGGTGACTGTGATGATGTTGATCGCTCGCATTTGGGGAGTGGCTCTGACTAATTCCATTTCAGATCCTGCGCAAATGATCACATTTAGCTTCGTATTCATGGGAACACCTGGGGTTGTTGCCACAATTCTTGGTTGGTTTGGTCGATCGAGCAGTCGTCCATGGCCACAAACATGGTTTACACGAATTGCTGGACTCATCATTTTGATTATCGGAATTCTCATGGTGCGCGGAGTGTTGTTCGCTTTCTAACAACTAGTTAGGTATGCCTACAACTCGTTAGGTATCGCTAAGTGTTCGTGGATCTTGTGTTTGGTTGTTGTTCGCCTTTTGTCACAGTGCGAAAAAGTTCCGTTCTTTATTGGGGAATTTGAGCACGATCAAACTCGTATAACTGTTGGCATGCAAGGCATAGTGCATACCGTTTTGGTGTACCAACGGAGGTAACTATGTCTGCAGAATCAACTGGCAGCAATAAAGTAAACGATTCAATATTTGCGAATTCCATGCTTGGCATGATGATGATTGCAGTCGCAGTCTCAGCACTCGTCTTGGGCGTGGTCGCGGTCGTCGCAATGAATGGCGGCTCGTCAAGCTCAAGTGCAACTGGCGCGTCGGGGTCTTCGGTAATTGAAGTATCGCTCAGTGAATTCACCATCACCTTTAACCCGAGCGTTGTGCCAGCTGGAGACGTGACATTTAAGGTCACCAATAACGGAACCGTTGATCACAACTTTTCAATTCCATCACTGAAAGCAAAGACCGCAATGTTGAAGCCAGGTACGAGCGAAGAACTCGCAGTTTCTGGACTTGTGGTTGGTGATGTTGAGTATTTGTGTGAGGTTGTTGGCCACAGTGCTGCAGGTATGACCGGAAAACTCAGCGTGGTTGAATCGAGTAGTGCAATGGGCATGGCCTCAACCGGTAACCCGATGACGTCAACTGTGTCGTGGCAGCAAATGGACAAGATGATGGAAAACGTTGCCATGAAATTCCCGGCAAAAACCTCGGGCATTGGCAACATCGAGCTTCCATACACATTGTCAGATGATGGCTACAAAGTGTTTAGCCTTACTGCCAAGATCATTCCGTGGGAAGTTGAACCAGGCAAATTTGTTGATGGATGGTCGTATAACGGAGTTATTCCTGGACCAATCATTCGCGCCAATGTCGGCGACAAGATTCGCATTGTTGTGAAGAATGAACTTCCAGAATCAACGTCAATGCACATGCACGGAGTTCGAGTTCCTAACGCTATGGACGGCGTAGACCCGTACACTCAGAAGCCAATTGAGCCTGGTGCATCGTTCACCTACGAATGGACTGCAGTGGAGCCTGCTGTTGGCATGTATCACTCGCACCACAATGCGCAGGTACAAGTTCCTAACGGCATGGCCGGCGCGCTGTTGATTGGTGATTGGAAATCGATGGCGATGGCTGCCGCTGGTGGTCGCACGAAGGACACCAACAACGTCGCCGAACAAGAAGTGGTGATGGTTCTCAATGACAGCGGAACCATTGGTCTTTCATTGAACGGGAAATCATTCCCTGCAACCACGCCGTACTCGCTGGCAATAGGTGAAACGATGGTGGTGCATTACTTCAATGAAGGCAGCATGACTCACCCAATGCATATGCATCAACCTTCAGGTTTGGTAGTTGCATTGGATGGCAAAGTCCTTGAGTCGCCGTACTGGGCGGACACCATCAATGTGGCTCCTGGTGAGCGCTGGACAGTGGTGTACACAGCCAAAGACCCAGGTGTATGGGCTTGGCACTGTCACATTCTGAACCACGCGGAAACGCCACAAGGCATGCGCTACATGGTGACTGCGCTGATTGTTAAATAACTACGAGCGAGGGTGCGCAAAAAGGTAGTTGGTCATTTCTGCCCACCATGTTTGGGCGTAGTGGCTAGCACCACTTTCTATGTTGACCTGGATCTGGCTCCCATTTGGGCAGGTCCAGGTTGACGAACTTGATGCAGAACACCCTGCATATCCTGCGTACTTTGCGGCAGAAGCCAAAGGCCCTGGCCCCCAGTTGGTTCCATCTATAGAAAGCGTTTGATCCGCAGTTCCATGCACTTCAATAATGCTCACTGGTTTCATCGGTTTGCATGAATAGGCCGCAAAAGTTCCGGCTCCAACTGCAATTGCTGTGACCTTCTCGGAAATTTCACATGCGGCACGGTAGGCCATCATTCCACCTGCGGACCAGCCGAGCACCCATACGCGAGATTTATCGATGTTGTATTTAGCTGAAATGCTGTCAATCATTCCGGAAATGAACGTGACGTCGTCGGTCCCAAGCGTGCTGCAACAATTTCCTGCATTCCAGGTTTTGATAACGCCATCGGGGTAGGCAACGATGAAATTCTTGGAATCTGCCACCTGATCCAATTGGGTCAGTTCGCGAAAGCTCGCTGCCGTCCAAGTGTTTCCGTGCAATGCAATCATTAATGGAACCGCAGATGAGCTTGTGTATGTTGGCGGTTCATGGAGAATGTAACTTCGTTTTTCACTTCCATTTATTGAGATTGAGTGCAAAGTTGCGTCGGATGCACTTACTTCATCGGTGATTTTCGGTGCCACTGGAACGGGAGCTGATGGCAATGCCGCTGCAGCTGCTTTCCACTTGAGTGATTTGCCCACTTTTGTGCACACCAAAGATGTTTTCTTGCCCTTCACCAAGGATGTGCTGGTGGTTCCAACACTTTTGCACGACTGTCCTGCAGACGCGGCTAGTGCTGGGCTGGAGAGTGTGACGATAAGGATGCTTGCGAGTGCGGCGATTCTCGATACGCGGGTCATCCCTAAAAGATACCCTAAGTGGAACTACGGCGTACGCGGGTGAGCAAACAGGAACCGCAAAATTTCTTTGGTGTATTCAGGATGCCATTCGTGGTCATTGTCGAGGTAATTCATGAGCTTGGTTTGAGCGCCATGCTCGCAGTTCCATGCAATTTGGTTCACTCTGGCTATCGGTGTGATTTCATTCGGCGCATTGTCGCATGAGAAGTTTGCATTTGGTTTAATCACTGACGTCTGAATATCTGGAACATCAAATTTTCCACCACCAGT
>CAITUB010000217.1 GCA_903895515.1 uncultured Acidimicrobium sp.
ATCGTGTCGGCAACATGCTGCATGCCGCCATCTGCAAGATCATCTCGAGCCACCATGGTGAGCACGGCGAATTCCAATCCCATTCGTTTCACCGCTTCAGCCACTCGGGTTGGTTCATTTACATCTGGCTCTAGCGGCTTGCGGGTATCGATCAAGCAAAACCCACATGCCCGCGTGCATCTGTCGCCCAACACCATGAACGTTGCAGTGCCGTCCTTCCAACATTCACTCAAATTCGGGCAGCCTGCTTCCTCGCAAACGGTTACCAAATTCAGGTCGCGAAGCGTTTTCTTTGTGAGCAACACTTCGCTGGTGTGGTTTACGTGGGGGCGAATCCAATCTGGCTTACGCACAGAGATGCTCAGCCCGTCACGTTCTGGCTGATGCGCCCAAGCAATGTCGTACCGCGTAGAAAATTCATTTCCCCACTTCTTATGCGCAAGCCTGCTGACAACATTGACGACGTCAAACATGGTTGCTGCAATTCCCTCTTCGGCAAGCGACGTCACTGCATATTCTGCAATTCCGCAAGGAACAATATGTTCGCGCATGTAACTCAAGTCAGTAGTCACGTTGAGGGCAAAACCATGCATCGTTCGTCGTTCCGATACTCCTCGCGCTACACGAACTCCAATTGCACAAATCTTTCGTGCTTCAGTTGATTCCGCGTCCAGCCACACGCCAGGAAAGCCGAGTTTCCTACTGGCATTATGCAAACCAAGTTCGCCAAGTGTGTCGATAACCAATTGCTCAACGTCATGGATGTAGGCAGAAGTATCGGCAGGACCACTCTCGCCATGTTTTGCTTCCAGATTCAGTATCGGATACCCAACTAACTGCCCTGGACCGTGATACGTGATGTCTCCACCGCGATGAACTGCAACAAGTTCAGCACCAACTTGTGCTGGATCACACTTCAAATTTTGTTCAAGGTTGGCATTCTGACCGTAGGTGAATACATGCTGGTGCTCAACGAGCAAAAAATGTTGATCGACGCCATGTTCAAACACTGCTTGCTGAACTGCAAGTGCTTCAGAGTACGGAACACGACCCAGCCATCTCACATGGAGTGGCGATGAAGGGGTGCTCATGAGAGTGCTGGCAAGCTGGCTTTACAGCTCGGCTGACCAGTCCTGAGTTTCAAGAATCTGCTTCACACGTGAAAGGAAGCGGCCAGCGTATGCACCATCAAATGCTCGATGATCCCACGACATAGACAAGTGCCCCATCGGATGAATGGCAATGCTTTCACTTCCATCTGGCATGGCAACGACAACAGGTTTGCGAACAATTGCATCGGTAGACAAAATGGCAACTTGAGGTTGATTGATAATCGGCATAGCGATCAATGCACCAGCCGAGCCATTGTTCGACAACGTGAATGTTCCACCATTAATTTCGTCTGGCGACAACTTGCGTCCGCGCGCACGCGTTGCAAGGTCATAAATCTCACGTGCAATTGCACGCAATCGCTTTGCGTCTGCGCTGCGCACTACCGGAACCAGTAAGCCTGCATAGTCAAGGTCAACTGCAATTCCAAGGTCGACATAACTGTGAACAATCAAATTGTCGCCCTCAATACTTGCGTTCAAATGTGGGAACTCTGCAAGAGCATCCACTACCGCACGGCTGATAAACGGCAGATAAGTCAGGCTGAAACCTTCACTCGTTTTCCACGACTCTTTTATGGAGTTGCGCGTCTTGTCAACGTTTGCGTAATCAACTTCAACAACCGTGAACGAATGCGGACTCGTTTCAAGCGACATCACCATGTGCGCTCCAGTGAGTCGACGAATTTTTGACAGTGGTATCACTTGCTCACGGTCACTCTGTGCAGTTGCAGGGCGTGGCGCAGGAGCCGCAGCCGGTGCGGGCACAGACGCTGCAACAGGAGCTGGAGTTACCGCAACAACCGGTGCTGGTGCAGGTGCTTGAACAGGAGCCGGCGTTGCAACTGGAGCAGGCGCTGCTGCTTGTGCGGCAAGTCCGTTGCGATCGATGTAGTCAAGTACATCTTCTCGTGTGATCCGTCCACCAGGCCCTGTGCCTTGCAGCGCATCAATATTGATGCCGTGATCATTTACTAAACGGCGAACAACCGGTGAGAGCAACTTGTTCGATTGCGCAACTGGTGCAGGAGTTGGTGCCGGCGTCGCAACTGGTGCTGGAGCTGGCGCAGGAGTCGGTGCGGGAGTCGCAACAGGCACAGGTGCTGGAGCCGGCACAGGTGCTGGAGCCGGCGCAGGTGCCACAACTGGTGCAGGAGCGGGAGCAGCTACTGGTGCTGGCGTCGGAGCAGGTGCCGCACCCGCCCCACCAACAACTGCAATCACGGTCCCAACTGCAACGGTCTCGCCTTCTGCAACACGAATCTCTGTCAACACTCCGGCAATTGGCGAAGGTACTTCAGTGTCAACTTTGTCTGTTGAAACTTCGAACAATGGCTCGTCGGCAGCAATCGTGTCGCCAACTTTTTTAAACCAACGCGTAATCGTTCCTTCGGTGACCGTTTCTCCAAGTTGTGGAAGTGTGATCTCAGCCATGATGCTCCTGTGTTCGAACGATTAACCGTTGATGCTGCGACCCGTAAGCGACAGCACCGTTTCTCCAAATGTTTCAGACAATGAAGGGTGCGGCTGAATGAACTCAGCAATTTCATCCACTGTTGCTTCCCAGTTCACCGCTAAGTAGCCGCCCGACAACTGCTCCGTTACCCACGGACCAACCATGTGCACACCAAGTACCTGACCGGCAGTTCCATCTGCATTCTTTTTGGCAATGATCTTCACGAGGCCATCAGTTTCACCAAGAATCATTGCGCGACTGTTCGAACGGAATGCGTGCTTTGCGACTACCACATCGTGACCTGCAGCAATTGCTGCCTCTTCAGATGGGCCAGCCCACGCAACTTCAGGGTGGCAATAAATTGCCCACGGAACTCGGTCGTACATCACTGGATACACCACTTCGCCGAGCATGTGCTTCACAGCAACAATCGCTTCCGAATACGCAACGTGTGCAAGTTGCGGAGTATTCACAATGTCGCCAACTGCGTACACGCCCGGTTCGCCAGTTTGGCAATAGCCATCAACGTCAATGAAGCCGCGGTCGCTCACATGAACAGCGGTTCCTGCAAGTCCAAGCAATTCGGTAAATGGTTTGCGTCCAACCGACACCACTACCGCATCCACTTCGAGCCGCTCGCCTTCGCCGAACAACACTGTGGTGCCAGTGCCAGTTGGTTCGTGACCATTTACTTTCACGCCGGTTCGAATATCAATGTTTCTTTTTTTGAAACTCTTTTCCACCACGAACGCTAAGTCTGGATCTAGTCCAGGAAGAATTTTTGGTAGTCCTTCAAGAATGGTTACTTGCGAACCAAGGTCTGCAAACGTAGAAGCGAACTCGCAGCCAATCGCGCCACCACCAATGACTGCAATGCGCTGAGGAATTTTGCTCAACATCAACACTTCATCAGAAGTCATGATCGGACCACCAGGTGTGAACCCAGGAATAGTTCGCGGAGTTGAACCTGCTGCAATCACAA
>CAITUB010000218.1 GCA_903895515.1 uncultured Acidimicrobium sp.
CGTGTTGCCGCTTGCTGCTGGCACCGACATGGTTGGTTCCACAGAACGCCTTGACCACGTCACTCGCCTACGACCAGAAATTTGCACGCTCGACTGCGGCACCATGAACTTTTCGAGCGGCGGCGACTACATCATGACCAATACGCCAAGTGTGTTGCGCAAGATGGCAAAGATTGTGCAAGAACTCGGCGTTCGCCCAGAGCTCGAAGTGTTCGACACTGGCCATTTGGTGATGGTGAAGGATCTGTTGAAGGAAGGCCTGCTCGATGATCCAGTGATGATTCAGCTGTGCATGGGCATTGCCTATGGCGCACCTGATGACACGAACACATTTATGGCACTGGTCAACCAAATTCCAGATGGTGCCGTGTTCTCTGCGTTCTCTATCGGTCGGATGCAGATTCCATTCGTTGCGCAAGCGGTACTTGCCGGTGGAAACGTTCGTGTTGGTCTTGAGGACAACTTGTACTTGAACCGCGGCGAACTTGCTACCAACGGCAAGCTCGTTGAACGCGCAGTCAACATTCTCGAGAACATGAACGTATCCATCATGGGACCACAAGAAGTTCGCGAAAAACTTAAACTCACTAAGCACGCGTAAGGACTCAACATGAGCAACATTCCTGGTCTGAAAACCGTTGGCCTGCTCGGTGGCGGAGTAATTGGTGGCGCATGGGCTGCACGATTTGTGCTCAATGGCGTAGACGTGAAGTTGTACGACGTTGACCCACAGGCAACTCGCAAGATGAGCGAAATTATGGTGAATGCTCGTCGTGCATATTCCAAGTTGACGCTTGCTCCCCTTCCCAAAGAAGGAACCATCACGTTTGTCAACTCTCCGGAAGAAGCAGTAACCGATGTTGATTATGTGCAGGAAAGCGCACCCGAACGCCTTGAGCTGAAGCAGGAACTGCTCGCTCGAGCCAGTAAAGCCGCATCACCAACCACAGTGTTTGGTTCATCAACATCTGGACTCCTGCCAACGCAGATCCAAAAAGACATGGTGCACCCTGAACGTTTTGTGGTGGTGCACCCCTTTAACCCCGTGTACCTCATGCCGCTTGCCGAAATTTGTGGTGGAGACTTAACCAGTGAAGCAACCAAATTGCGCGCAAAAGAAGTAGTGACTTCAGTTGGAATGAAGCCGCTCATGTTGAGCAAAGAGATTGATGGCTTTATTGCTGACCGCCTCATGGAAGCACTGTGGCGCGAAGCATTGTGGTTGGTGAATGATGGCGTTGCTACTGCAGAAGAAATTGACGACGCCATGCGCTTTGGCCCAGGACTTCGCTGGTCGTTCATGGGCACCTTCTTGGTGTATCGCATTGCTGGTGGCGAAGCTGGAATGCGTCACTTCATGGCACAGTTCGGACCGTCGCTGAAATGGCCATGGACCAAGTTGATGGACGTGCCAGAACTGGATGATGTGCTGCTTGAAAAGATCGTTTCGCAAAGCGATGATCAGGCGGGCACCGCAACCATTCGTGAACTTGAAGCACTCCGCGACGATTGCTTGGTATCAGTCTTCCAAGCATTGCGTGGCAATAACTACGGAGCTGGAAAAGTACTTGCCGACTACGAACGCGAATTGTTCGGTCGCGGCCCGGTTCCTGTGCTCGACCCACTCGCTCCTTCGGTTTCACACGAGATGATCATTCCAGCCGACTGGACCGACTACAACGGACACACCAATGATTCGCGTTACTCACAGCTTGCAAGCGAAGCAAGTGACACATTCTTCCGCGCAATTGGTTTCACTCCCGAATACTTGGCTACAGGACGAACGTTCTACACCGTTGAAGGCCATACGCGTTACCTCGATCAAACTCATTCCGGCGAAAAGATCAAGGTGCTCACTCGCGTTGCTTCATACGATGAAAAACGCATTCACTTATGGTCTGAAGTAGTTCGTGAAGACGGCGTCGTTGCCTTCACCGCAGAACACATCTTCTTGCACGTTGACACCAACACTGGCAAGTCATCGCCAATGGGCAACGAGATGATGTCGAAGTTGAAGCCAATCGGCGATGCACACATGAAGCTTCCGCAACCGGTTGGCATCGGCCGACGCGTTGGCGAAAAGCCCGCGAAGTAGAAAACTATGAGCACAGTGGTATGGACTCCAGGCACTGTGGTTCCTGCCCCACTTGACTTGTACACCTGCAAAGTTGAACAGGACTGGGTGGATTACAACGGCCACATGACCGAGGCTGCATACCTGACTGCAATGGGTTGGGGCTCTGATGCGTTGTTCACCTACATTGGCGACAACGACGAATACCGAGCTGCTGGTAATTCGTTCTACACGGTGGAGACTCACATTGTGTACGAGGATGAAGCATTCCTTGACCAACCACTGCACTGCACCACGCTCGTTCTTGATATGGACCCAAAACGCATGCACATTTACCACGAGCTATTCAATTCGGAAACTGGCAAGAGACTGTCAAATTGCGAGCAAATGCTGGTGCATGTTGACATGAAATTAGGAAAGTCTGCGCCGATTCTCCCCCACGTTGCCGAGGCACTCACCGCAATTTACGAAGTACACAAGCATGTACCAACACCAGAAAATGTTGGTCGCGTCATGAAAATCAAACACAAGTAAAGGATAAATATGAACTTCGAACTCACCGACGAACAACAAGCAATTGTTGACACCACTCGCACCTTCACCGAGAAGGAACTCATTCCGCACGAAGAGCGCGTGGAGAAACTTGGAGATGTACCACCAGACTTGGTAAAGCAGATTAGGGAGCGTTCAATCGCAGCTGGAATCTATGCATGCAACA
>CAITUB010000219.1 GCA_903895515.1 uncultured Acidimicrobium sp.
GGCCATCGGTGATCCTTCAACATTTAATACCAGTCGTGATTCTCAAGGCGATGTGTATTACACGGATGGTTCAACCATCGTGATTCGTCCCCGCTCGCTTGAAAACATTTCTGATGGGCTACTTCCTCACAAATGGATGGGACAACACATCGGATCTATCCCAAACTGGGGCGGATGCGACGTTGACTATGAGTGGCAAGTACCGATTGTCGAGTTTTGGCTCAAAGCTCACGGTTTTTCGGAAGGTTCGTAGTAGCGCATTGCGCTAAAGGCTGCACATGAGCGAACTTCGAATTGGTATTGCGGGATATGGAGTCATCGGAAAGCGTCGCCGCGGATGTGTTGATGCAAACCCATTCATGACCACCGTTGCAGTGTGCGATAAAAAGTTTGCGGACGACGGAACACTTGACGATGGCATTGCGTATTCGCGCGAATACCAACAACTGTTTGACCATGATTTAGATGCAGTACTTGTGTGTATGAGTAATGACATGGCAGCCGAGATCACTATTGCTGCCCTAGAACGCGGGCTACATGTGTTTTGTGAAAAACCACCAGCTCGAAATATGGCGGAGCTTCTTGCAGTTGTATCTGCCGAAAAATTGCACCCTGGCCTAAAGCTGATGTACGGGTTCAATCATCGGTATCACGATTCTGTACAAGACGCTCTCAGGCTCATTCGGTCTGGCTCACTCGGCAACATCATCAACATGCGCGGCGTGTATGGCAAGTCGAAACTCATCACGTTTGATCAAGCTGACTGGCGGGCAAAACGTGAAATGGCCGGCGGCGGCGTGTTGCTTGACCAAGGCATCCACATGGTGGACCTCATGCGCTTATTTGCCGGTGAATTCACCGACGTGCATAGTTTTGTTTCAAATAACCATTGGAACTATGACGTAGAAGACAACGCTTACGCGATCATGCGAACTTCAGACGGAGTTGTGGCGATGCTTAATTCATCAGCAACACAATGGCGCCACCAGTTTTCACTCGACATCAACCTGCAGCGAGGAAGCATCATTCTCCGTGGGATTTTGAGTGGGTCGAAGAGTTATGGATCTGAGACCATGACCACCGTGTTTGCCAACCCAGACAGGGACAATGGAGATCCAAAAGAGTCAACGCAGGAGTACAGCTTTGACCCATCGTGGACAGCAGAGATTGACGCATTCGCTGATGTTGTGCGCAATAACCTGCCAATTGAGAGCGGAACATCGCATGATGCCCTCATGACGATGCAATTGGTGCACAAGATTTACTACGCCGATCCAAAGTGGCGTGATACCTACTCAATTCCTAATCCCGACTTCACCATTTAGCACTGGAGCAAATATGAGCGGTGTGCAAAATAAAAAAGTTCTCGTCACCGGAACATCAAGAGGAATTGGCCTTGCAATTGCTAAGGAGTTCCTCAATCAAGGTGCACAGGTATTTGGAACTGCAACAACGAGCTCTGCACCAAAGGAATTTTCGGGTTTTTGCGCAGCAGACTTCTCGAAGCGAGAAGGCATTCAGAAATGCGTAGATTTCGTTAATGAAGTTCAACCAGACATCGTTATCAACAACGCGGGCATCAACTCCCCTTCTTCGTTTGAAAGTATTGATTCCGAAAGGTTCCTAGAAATACAGCAGGTGAATGTTCTCGCACCGATGGAAATTTGTCGTGCAGCGATCCCACACATGGTCAAGCAAAACTGGGGTCGTATCGTCAA
>CAITUB010000220.1 GCA_903895515.1 uncultured Acidimicrobium sp.
AATCAAAGCGCGAAGAGTTGCCACGCCGCAAGCACGGCAACATGCCGCTGTAGGCCTGCAATGCAACACAGCGTCACTCCTAACCCAACCACCGAAGAAGCAACAGCAATTGCTGCTGCAATTGAAGCGTTGTGGCCAAAAGCTGGACCATCAATTCCGCGTGAGCCTGCACACACTGCATGGCGATTCAGTGGTCGCTGGTGGAATGACTCTGCTGTTACTCGACGCACACGACCTGGCTTTTAGTTTTAGCGGCGACTGCCAATGAGCGGGCCACTTTCCGATATTCGAGTACTCGATATTTCGACAGTGCTTGCCGGACCAAACTGTGCTCGCTACTTAGCCGACTTCGGCGCCGATGTCATCAAGGTTGAACGACCAGACACCGGCGACTCGCTTCGTGGCATGGCGTGGCGCGACCCGCGCGATGGAAGTGGTTTGTGGTGGAAATTGGTGAATCGCAACAAGCGCAACATTGCACTCGACCTGAAGAATGCGGACGACCGCGAACTGTTTTTGAAGTTGCTCGACGATGCAAATGTGTTGGTGGAAAACTTCCGACCAGGAACACTTGAACGACTCGACTTGCACCCCGATGCGCTGATTGCACGCAACCCAAAACTGGTTGTCGTGCGCGTTTCTGGTTTCGGCCAAGAAGGCCCATATGCAAAACGACCGGGCTTTGCATCCATTGCCGAATCGATGGCTGGCCTAGCTGCAATTAGCGGAGAGCCAGACGGGCCGCCGATGTTGCCTGCAATTGCGCTCACCGATGAAGTCACCGGAATTACCGCAGCCTTTGCTGCCATGGTCGCCTTGCACTCGGGCGTTGGCCAGGTTGTCGATGTGAACTTGTTGACCACCATTTTCCAAATGATGGGACCGGTTATTTCCTTGTTCAAGCTTTCGGGTGAGTTGCAGCCACGACTTGGCTCTGAATTGCCTTACACCGTTCCCCGTGGTGTGTATCAGTGCGTGGATGGCAAATGGGTAGGTGTATCCGCATCGAGTGACACAGTTGCGGCACGCGTGATGAAGATTCTTGGCCTGGAAACCGATGAGCGATTCACCACTTTTGCCGGGCGCATGGACAACCGCGAACTCCTCCAAGAACTGATGGGCCAATGGTGTGCAACGCGAACTCGCGATGAAGTGGTCGCAATATTTGAAGAGGCTGAAGCTGCTGTTGGGCCTGTGTTTGACATGTCCGACATTGCATCTGATCCGCACTATGCAGCGCGCAACATGATTCAAATTGTTGGTGACACCCCGATGCAGGGTCTGATCGCGGCGTTATCTAAAACACCTGGAGTGTTACGAGATGAAGGTCATGCACTAGACGCTGATCGCGACGACATCGCGACAAACGGCTGGAAAAACAACACTATTTAGCGAGCGCTACAGCAATGGCGTTCTGCACAACTGGAGCAGCAAGCATGCTTCCTTCCACTGAGAGATGGTCTGCGTCTTCCAACATGAACTGTTTGCCAATTTTTTGCGTACATGTTTCGGCATTGCAAAAGAGATCGTCAAAGTTTAGAACAGGCGCGAGGAACGGATACAGGGCTGCCGTGTTTACTTCAACTTCATTAATTGGTGCTCGACGAGCAATCACTGTTGCGCGATCTTCTTGGACTCCATTTTTTCTCAGCAACGAAATGTCGTAGCGCAGATCGTATTCGAATGATGGTGGAGGTTGAACCAGTATTACCTTTGCTTGCAGCGGTGCAAGTGCATCAAAGGTTCTTGTCAACTCATAGCCCCAAGCGTCACGAGTTTTTTCCAACGTGAAGTCGGCCAATGGCAAATGTGTGTACAGCGTGTTCATGTTTGAAATCATCACGAGCTTTGGTTGTAGTTGAGACAGCGCAGCAAACACATTTTGCCGCCATCCAATGCACTCAAGCGT
>CAITUB010000221.1 GCA_903895515.1 uncultured Acidimicrobium sp.
GGAATCCTGAACTGCGCCGTTAATTTCAATTTCCAGCGTGCCATTCTTCGGAATTTTTGAAACCGCAAACGCAAGCGTTCGTTTCGCCTGAGGGGTTAAAACCGAAGAACGCAAACCAAAGAACACTCTGGCCGATACACGCGTCTTGAATATCGTCACAGCTGATCCACGAGTAGGTAACACAATTGGTGGTGCAGCAGGAACCTCAAGCGCTGGCAACACATCCAACTGGGCTTCTGTAGGGCGAAGAGATTCAACTTTTGATTCAGTGCTTGTTGGAGCAATAAATGATGTCGAGGAAGTTGTCACTGCTGGTTCAGATGTTGTTGAGACCGTTGTTGACGTCGTCGTCGAAGTAGTCGAAGTAGTCGAAGTAGTCGAAGTAGTCGAGGTGGTGGTCGTGGTTCCTGGGCGCGCAATGGTCGTTGTCGTGGTCGCAGCAACAGTCGTAGTCGTTGGCGGCTCACGCAACTGAACGTTGTATACGGTGATGTACATCGTTCCTGAACCATTGGTCTCAGTTCCCGTAACAGTCACCGTGAAGTATCCGCCGGAAAATTCGCTCGGCACATCCAACGTTATTTCCGGAACAAAGTACGTTTCACCAGTTGACGTAGAAATCACCCAAGTACAGCTCGTGACGTCAGCGCCCGTCATATCGTGCACCAATACAGTTGGCTGATAGCTCAACAAAATTCTCACTGGAGGGTCTAACGCATGCAGAACACTGGCCGTTGCGAATAAGAACGCAAACACACAGCCAACGAACGCCACCCAATCATGGGCAGGTCGCTTTCTGTACCATTTCTTGTCCAAATTCCGAGGCATACCATTGGGACCGTATGACCGCGAAGAGGGTTACCGCCTAGTAACGACAAGGGAGAGTGCCAACCCCAATAGGTTGGCTGATAACCCTTATGAGACGAATGCTTGATGCAATGAGTGGGCGCGACGGGACTCGAACCCGGGACCCCTACCATGTCGAGGTAGTGCTCTAACCAACTGAGCTACGCGCCCTTACGCAACACATACTAACTGCTCGATTGCGAACCGCGCAGACGAATACTCACTTCGTTCGCCATGAGCCGACCCGCCCGAGTCAATACATATCGGTCCTCGCGCATCTCAATCAAGCCCTCAAGAAGCGAGCGGTCATCAGGCGAAAACGCCGACGCGGGCACACCCTCTCGTGTGCGAATGAGGAGTTGCATTTCTTCTAGCGACTTCGTTTCATTGTCGAGCACTTCACTCGACGAAATAGGAACCTCGCCCGCATTAATCATTTCGATATAGCGGTCTGGTGTGCGCACGTTCCACCAGCGCGTTCCGTCTTTATGCGCATGAGCTGCACAACCGATTCCGTCGTAGTTTCCCTGCATCCAATACAAATAGTTATGCGCACACTCATGCCCAGGTAGCGACCAGTTGGAAATTTCATAGTTCAACATGCCGGCTGCCGCAAAGCGCTGGTCTACCCACTCATATTTGTCAGCTTGGTCATCATCGTCTGGGTGTCGCTCTGGCTGCGACGCAAGTGGAGTGTTTGCTTCAATGGTCAGTCCGTACGCCGAAACATGAGGTGGCTCCAACGCCACAACGTCGGCAACAGTCTGCTGCCAATCGGCAAGCGTCTCGCCCGCCGCGCCGTACATGATGTCGAGGTTGAACGTGAGAAAACCGGCTTGCTTCACGTGAGCAACTGCACGTTGCACATTTTCCGGGTTATGCGTACGACCCAGCGACTGCAATACATGGTCAACTGTCGATTGCACTCCAATGCTCACTCGATTTACTCCACCACGCAAATACTGCTGCATCATGTCAAGCGTGATGTCATCGGGGTTGCATTCAACTGTCACTTCGGCGCGTGATGCCAATGGAATTTCCGCAAGTACGCTCAGCAGTTCTTCTGCGGGAAGCATGGTCGGCGTGCCTCCACCAACAAACACGCTTGTCGCTGACTGCATGCCGTCTGCAACAAGCGTGCGAATGTGTTTACGCAACGCTTGTGCATATTCTCCCTGCAAATGATGCCTGTCGGTAAACGTGGCAAAGGCGCAGTAGTCACAACGCTTGGCACAAAACGGAATGTGTACATATACGCCGTGGAGACCGGCCGCTTGGTTCATCAACAGTTACGCCGTAGGAGGCACGAAGAGCAGATCAAGTTCGGCAAGCTTTGCACCAACGTCGTCCACTGCAACATCCAGAATGACTGCAATTGCCCTGGTGTCATGCGCACGTACGGTGATCACTTTGCCATTGAAATCTTGGCGCTGCACTTGGATCATTCGCAATAAGCGCTCCAGCATCTTGAACTCTTTCGCGTCTCGCAACGTGAGTTTGGCAACGTCAATGCGCAACTTTGTGGGCGTGGCACTGTTGGTTTGGGTATCCCCTTCGCGCTGCTTGTCTCGTGGAAGAAGTTGGTCCACAGTTACGCCGTAGAAATGAGCAAGGCGCTCCAGTCGCGGAACAGAAATCATTCGTTCGCCGCGCTCGTATGCACCCATCACCGAAGCTTTAAATTCCTGATTAGTCGCACTCTCTACTTCACTAAGCGACAGCTTCTTCTGCTGGCGAATTTGGCGAAGTCGTTCGCCGACTAAACGCGCATAGCTGAGTTCATCAAGAGATTCATTTTCTGATGTACTCATTGCGCCTCCCTACTAGCCCTCACCATGAGCGCTCCTGCAACTATTGCAGCAGTTTCCGCTCGCAAGATGGATTCCCCAAGCGAAACGGTTGGCACATGAGTGGTGAGTTCTTCAGGAGCGAACCCACCCTCTGGGCCAATGACCACGATGTGGTGATCGCGTGAGATTTCACTGCCGCCAGGTTCTGCAATTGCGCACCCCGACATGGCCAACACGTCGGCCAATGCCGTAATCGGGTGAATTGATGGAAGCCATGTCCTGCGACTTTGCATGGCAGCCTCACGCGCAATTTTGCGTAGGCGCTCTTCGTTCTTTGCTGCACGTGCGTCGTCCCACTTCACGACAGAACGACGTGTTGGTGCAAGAGGAATGATTTCATCAATTCCTAATTCGGTGAGCTTTTGCACAATTATTTCTGGCTTTTCACCCTTCACAGGTGCAAAAGCAACCGACAACATGTTCTTGCGAGGTTCCGTTGTGAATATTTCACTCAGTGGGTGAAGTTCTCCATGTTTATCCAGTTTGGCGGTAATCCA
>CAITUB010000222.1 GCA_903895515.1 uncultured Acidimicrobium sp.
CCCATGTTTGGACGCTTACCGTGGTTGGCCTTCGAGCGACGCATCTTGGCTTTTTTCTTCTTGGTCTTCTTCGACATAGTCCCGCCATGCTAACGGGCAATCTTGGGAATTCCGATGGCTATGCCCGACGCCAGCGGGCCCTTCCGCCCGAATATGGCGTGCCAGATGCATCCGTTTTTGAGCACACATAGGTGGTTGGTGTAGTACTTCCACTCAATGTGTAATAGCCAATTGCGCCTTCTGGAGAACAGTACGAACCAGGGCTTATTTGCGCAACTGTGCCCGCAGATGCGGTGTTTGGTGTCACCGTTGCATTGGTTATTGCTGCAGGTGGATTCGTGACCACCGTCGTGCCACCTGAAATATTTGGCAAGTTTGGAATTGGTGCAATGTTCAACGAACTGCATGACGATTGCAACAAGTTCTTGATGCGCCCAAATTCACTCGAATCCATCGAGAGGCTCCAGCGAACTTTTACCGCAACCCAATTGCCGAGATACGTGCACGTGTACGACTGCAGCGGTGGAAGCCAGTTAGACGGATCTTTATCGCTTTTCGATTGATTCACTGAATCTGTTACTGCCAACAATGTTCGGCTATCCGATGTGTCGTTTGCATAGGCCTTTCGTTGCGCCGCACTCCAAGCCCACGCTCCCGAGTCCCAGGCTTCTTTCAGCGCTACGACGTGGTCGATATCGATATCCGATGGATTACTCCACCGCGCGCCGTCATAGGGCGAAACCCAGTCCCCTGCAATCACATTGCAATTCACCGGGTCAACCTGTGGCAACGAAATGCTGTCACGCTTCAATACTTGATCGCGAGAATCGCATCCGTCGCCATCAATGTCGCGCCAATGCTCAAACAACGCACGGTCGTATCCAACTTGATACTCATTTTCAACACGCACGAGCTGCAAGAGCGCAAGTGCACTTCCCACAACGGTTGGTTTTCCCGTTGTTGTCGTCACACTGATACTCGACGTCGTTGACGCAACGCTAGAAGTTGTTGTTGGTTTACTGCAGCGCTGCGTAAACGTTGTCTTCACCGCGCTGAACTCGCGCTGATCCATCGCAAGCCCCCATTTTGTTTTCACCGCCACCCAATTTCCGAGATACGCACAAAGCGAATTGCTCGTGTTGGGCATCCAGCCAGCAGGGTCTTTATCGCCTCGTTGCTGCACACTTGTTGCGCGCACCAAAGCCAACATGGTGAGGTCAGCTCGATCATTTATGAAACTCTTTCGCTTTGCCGCGCTCCACGCCCACGCACCCGACTCCCAGGCTTCGCGAGTTGTCACGATGTTTGCCACGCTGAGTGCAGAAATTGACGGGCTCACCGCACCTGTAAAGAGTGACTGCCTGAAGCCCGCTGGTCGCTCGGGCGCAACCTTTATTGCGGCTAATTGAGTAAGCGTCGTTCCATCATTTGCACGAGGCTGCGCAATTGCAACAGAAGAAACACCGATTGCCATTACGACAATTGCGCCATGAACAGAAATGCGCCACTTCATGGGTTCACCCTACTTACTGTGCAATCAGTGGTACATCCATCTCGATGAATATGCATTCACCTGGGCACACTTCTGCAGCCTTTACCACTTCAACTTGATTCTTCACTTCGACGGTTGCCAGGCTTCCCGAACTTCCAGGATCATTTAATGTCACACCTGATTGCACAACATAGGCAATTCCGTCTTCTAGTTGCACGAAGACGTCGGGACAATGATCCACGCACAAGCCATCGCCCGTACATAAGTCTTGGTCAATCCACACACGCACGCTTGCACGCTAACGAATAAGCGCGGCAACCAAGAGGGCGAGCATCAACAAATTTCGCACAATATTGTTCCAACCAATTGGCTTCGTTGAGCGAAAACTCAAACATGCGCAGGGAGGTCTGTCGCCTGCAGCCAATCGACGGGCAAGCAATGCGGTGAAACTTGATAGTGCGACTATCGAAGCAGATAGCACCGCATGTGTAGCAACACCAGCAATGAGCAACGAGCCCAGCACCACTTCAACATAGGGAACGGTTGGAATTGCAAACGTCGGTGCACCGAGTCGCTTTGCTTGTGCTGGCCACAATTCGCGTGCAATAAATTTCTGCACTCCGGCAAAGATAAAAATCACACCAACAATCGCCGCCATCCACCAATTCAGCGAAAACACTTGCTCGTTCATTGTGGCGGTGTAACGCCAGTTACCTTGCCTCGATAAAAGACCATTGCTTCGCCAACAGATTCACTCACCGCAAGATGCTGAACTCGTCCGAGCACAAAACTGTGATCCCCAGCTGGAGTAACTGACTCGATGCTGCAATCAATAACAGCGAGAGCGCCTGCAAGCACCGGCATACCGCTTGGCGACTTAGTCCAATCAAGGCCATCAAACCGTGCCGCCATTCCGCCCTCGGGTTCGCGCGCAAATCTCCAACACAATTCGTCTTGAGCGCTCGTCAGCACATTGGCACAAAAACCTTTGCCTTCCGCAATGTGGGACCAACTACGCGAAGCATTACCAGGGAAAAAGCCAACTAACGGTGGGTCAAGCGAAACCGAAACAAAACTGCCAATGGTGATTCCCGACGGCGCACCTGTTGCATCAACTCCAGTAACCACAACAACTCCAGTTGGCAGATGACCAAGCACCTGTCGAAACCGAGCACTGTCAAAGTTGGCTTCCATCGCTTCAATGTTACCCAACTATGGTTTGGGCATGACCGCTCAGCACAACATTGCAACGCACGAAGTTTCTGCAAACGACTTGTCGTTCACCTATCTCGAATGTGGAACTGGACCACTTGCATTGTGCCTGCATGGTTTTCCTGACTCAGCGCACTCGTGGCGTCACTTACTCCCCGAACTTGCTTCTGCTGGTTATCGCGCGGTCGCTCCATTTATGCGCGGTTATGCCCCCACTTCCATTCCTGCAAATGGCGCGTACCAAACTGCGGCACTTGCAACAGACGCAAACGCATTGCACGAAAAACTTGGCGGCAATTCAGATGCCGTCATTATTGGTCACGATTGGGGTGCGCCAATTACTTATGGTGCCGCAATTCTTGAACCGGAGCGGTGGAAAACAGTTGTAGGAATGTCGGTTCCACCATGGGGCGCTATGGGAAACGCGTTTGTCTCTAACCTCAACCAACTCCACCGCAGTTGGTACATGTTTTTCTTTCAGCATGCACTTTCCGATTTTGTTGTCGGTGCAAACAATCTGGCCTTCATAGACATGCTGTGGAGTCAATGGTCGCCCGGATTTTTGGCACCACAAGATATTGCGAATGCCAAGGCCACCATCGCCACTCCAGAACATCTTGCAGCAGCACTTGGCTACTACCGCGCAACGCTTGGCACAGGGTTTAGAGATCCTGCACTGAACGATGCGCAGTCACTGGTGCAAAGTGAAACCCCGCCGCAGCCGCTGTTATACCTGCACGGAACAACAGACGGTTGCATTGGCATCGAAGTTGCACATGATGCCGCAACGCGTGCGCCATCAAACGCACACGTAGAAATTGTTGAAGACGCTGGTCACTTCATGCAATTGGAACAACCGAAAAAAGTGAATGAACTTATCGTGAATTGGGTAACCAGCAACGCCTCATAGCGGCAACTGCAACATTCCGTTTACATCAATGATTAAGTGATCCGTCAGTAGCGATTCAATAATCATTTCTGCACGATCTGGCTGTTTCACCAGACCCATGGCGTGTTCTGCCTTGGTCCGCGAAACTCCTCCAGCAACGAGTGCTTTCATGAGTTTGCCTCGTGCCTGGCGATTCGAACCTTCAAACCGAGCTTGCGGTTTACTCGTTCCAGCAGAAGCAGGTGCCGGATCGTCGCCACCATGCAGACGCCAACCACACGAAGCCGCGATTGGGCAATGTTCACATTTTGGAGAACGCGCTGCACAACAGGTTGCACCAAAATCCATGAGCACTTGATTCCATTCCCAGGACAACCCAACGGGAACTAGTGAGTCTGCGATTGTTTGCGTTTCGCGTTTGCCAAGTGGCTTATTCTGCACGCGCGCGAACACGCGAGTGATGTTCGTGTCAACAACACCAACATCAACATGATCCGCGAATGCCAACACTGCTCGAGCCGTGTACTCACCAATTCCCGGAAGTGCAAGCAGTTGTTCTAAAGATGCGGGAACCTGCGATAGGTGATTGTGCACCATCAACTTTGCAGCTTCATGCAAATTGCGGCAACGACGCGGATATCCAAGGCCCTGCCAAATGGTGAGTAGATCCGACAGCGGTGCATCTGCACATTCACGTGGAGTTGGAAAAGCCTGAATGAAGGCTTGAAACTTTGGCACTACCCGATCAATCTGGGTCTGCTGAGACATCACTTCACTCACCAACACGTGCCACCTATTTCTTGTGGCGCGCCACGGGAAATCTCGAAGCTGTGGCAATCCCCACTGCAACAGTGGGTCAACAATGTCGCTTAGCTCGTCCAGACGTCTTGACCGTCGTACGGACGCGCGCGCTTTGGCATAAATTCACGCTTCCACACCATTACTCGCCTGCGGAAATAGCACACCTCTTTGCCGTCTTGGTTGAAACCTTTTGTCTCCACCGTTACGACTCCACGGTCATTTTTTGACTTCGACTCTTGAACATCGAGCACGCGTGTCTCGGCGTGAATGGTGTCGCCGTGAAACGTTGGAAATTTATGCTGCAGTGTTTCCACTTCAAGATTGGCAATTGCGGCACCACTCACATCTGGAACGCTCATTCCCAGCACCAGGGAATACACCAAGTTGCCAACAACCACGTTTCGACCTTGAACGCTTTGCGATGCAAACCAATCATTCGTGTGCAGAGGATGATGATTCATGGTGATCATGCAAAACAAGTGATCATCTGCTTCGGTAATAGTTTTTCCTGGCCAGTGGCGATACACATCACCAACTGTGAAGTCTTCTAGTGCTCTTCCAAACGGGCGTTCATGAACGGTCATAACAACAAACTACTCCTCATCCTCGTCGAAGCCTTTGTAATCAGGAATTGGGAACTGGCCAGTTCTATCGCGCGGCGCGTAATGCTCCATAAATTCCATCCGAGATGTTGGGTGTTCTGTTGCATCCCGCGCAACTCGACGCAGTGGTTTCAGCTTCTCATTGCGTTCAATTGCAAATGGTCCAACTCGCAACGTGAGATAAATAATCGCACCGAGAACCAGCGGGAGCCAATACTGAGCAAGACGATACGAAAGCACGCCAACAGTTGCAGTACTGCGAGTGAGACCGAATCCAACCAATGTCGGAATGTACACGCCTTCAACTATTCCAAGTCCGCCAGGCGTCAGTGGGACCACTGCAAAAATATTTGCGAGGCCAAACGCAACAGTGAGATTCCGAATATCAAGACTTACTCCAAAGGCGCGCAAAAATACCCACAAGGCAGCCATGTCGAGCAGCCAATTCAAAAGGGCCCAGAGAAACACACGTTCTTTCAATCCTCGCTCGGCTGTCAATCCCTGCAATCTGTTTCCCAATTCGCGCAAAGTATTGGTTGCGCGAGTTGGATTCATGCGAAGTTTGATCGCACACCATCGAATTGCGCGTTCAGCTCTTCCTTGCCCGTCGATTAATCCAACGATTAACAAGCTGGCGACAACCATGACAACGACACCCAGAATTGCAGCAGTACCAAACGCAGCGTTCACCCCTCGTCCGGGAATGGATGCAATAAGTCCAACCCAAAGCAGTAAATTCAGTACTACTGCAGAACCCAAACCAGCAGTTGCTAACGCGAACCCTGCATCTGGACCAGGTACTCCAGACATAGTGATAAGTCGGAAGCCAAGCGCACTACTCGCGGCGCTTCCAGCCGGAAGCACCTCGCTCACAGCTTTTGTGCTCAATTGAATTCGGAAAAGCCTCCAGATTGAAATTTTGTGACGCGAATCGCCCAACGCTGCATGCGTTAAAAGCGAATACGCAAATAATGCCGAAATTTCAAGAGCGATACCGAGGATCAACAGTGACGGACGAACGCGAGAAAGCTCAGTAAGCGCCTTGCCAAAACCAGGGATGAGAGGAAGCACGAAAAAATAGACAATGACGGCCGCGATCAACCACTTCAAGGCAACAAGGGTTGACTTGAACCCACTTGAATTCGCCATGCCCGATACTGTAGACGCAGTTTCCTGCTCGGTTATGGCGTTACTTCGCGAACTCACTAGCGTTTACCGCATGGCAACCCCTAAATCGTCTCCAACCCCCGACCTCACACGTGCTGCCGAGGTCACTGAATTAGCCCGTCAAATTGTTGGAAACGGTGTGCGTACGCTGGCTTCACAAGGTGGACCAGACGTTCACCAAGTACTTGCCTACGATCTTGCGCACTCGGCAGCTGCGGTTGAAACTGCACGGTCCCTCATTGACTATGGCAGCAAGGGAAACACCGAGGCACTCATTACCTGTGCATTCGTTGCCGACATGTTGCAAGAAGTGAGCACTCGCCTACTTGGTCGCGAAGACATGTGGGGAGTTGAGAAGAATCCACTTGCACCTGCGCATGCATTCATGACCACATTTCGTGAGCCTGAATTTTTAGCATCGCTTGCTTTTGTTGCCGGCCCTCGTCACCTTGAAGACGAATTTGAGATGGTGCAAGACACGTTCCGCAGCTTTGCAACAAAAGTTATTGCACCGCACGCAGAACATGTGCATCGCCACAACGCAGATGTTCCTGAAGAAATCATTTCTGGTCTTTCCGAACTCGGCGCATTCGGACTTTCAGTTCCTTCTGAATACGGTGGCTTCAGCGAAGGTGGCGATGGCGAATACATGGCCAACTGCATTGCAACTGAAGAATTGTCGCGTGCTTCGCTTGGTATCGGTGGATCGCTCATCACGCGCCCAGAAATTCTCACGCGCGCACTTGTTAACGGTGGAACCGAAGCACAAAAACAAGAGTGGCTGCCAAAACTTGCAACTGCCGAAGTAATGGCCGCGGTTGCAGTAACCGAACCTGACTATGGAAGCGATGTTGCAAACCTCACCACCATGGCGGTGAAGGGTACGAACGAAGCAGGCGTCGAGGGATACGTCATTAATGGCGTAAAGACATGGTGCACTTTTGCGGCTCGCGCAAACGTGTTGATGTTGCTTGCACGCACAGACCCCGATCGCAGCAAAACACATCGTGGTCTCAGCTTGTTTATCGTTCCTAAACCTCAAGGAGAAGCACACGGCTTCATGTTCAAGCAACCTGGTGGCGGAAAAATGGAAGGTCGCCCAATTGACACCATTGGCTATCGCGGTATGCATAGCTACGAAATCGCTATTGAAAATTGGTTTGTACCTGCAGACCATTTGATTGGCGAAGAGTCAGGACTTGGTAAAGGTTTCTATTACCAAATGAGCGGCTTCGAAAATGGACGTTTGCAAACCGCTGCACGTGCAGTTGGCGTGATGCAGGCTGCATACGAATCGGCTGTGGAATACGCAAACAACCGAAAAGTATTTGGCCACAACATCGCCGAGTACCAACTCACTCAGGTGAAGCTTGGCCGCATGGCGGTAATCACGCAGGCTTCACGACAGTTCTCGTACGCAGTTGCCAAATTGATGGGCAAGGGCCAAGGCCAAATGGAAGCCAGCATGGTGAAGGCCTACGTATGCAAAGCCGCCGAATGGGTGTCGCGCGAAGCAATGCAAATTCACGGTGGTTTTGGTTATGCCGAGGAATACTCGGTCAGCCGCCTCTTCGTAGATGCTCGCGTGCTATCAATCTTTGAAGGCGCCGACGAAACGTTGTGTTTGAAAGTGATCGCTCGCCGGTTAGTCGAAGAGTCAAACGCTAAATAAACGCAAGCAAGTCGTGTAACGAGCTAATTCGCTCGCAGTCATAACTGGCGTGATCGTTGTATGGGTCAAGCAATATTGGGTGAAGTCGCGCATTGCGCGCACCCTCAACATCGTTGACATACGAATCGCCAACGTAGGCAATTCGGTCGTTGCCTATCCCCATGTCGTTCATAACTGCAATCGCATCGCGGAAAATTCCAGCATGTGGCTTTGCCGTTCCTATTACGTGTGAATCGGTAACGATGAGCACTGGAACTCCAGCGCCTGTTCCAACCTGGCAAATGCACTGATTGGCAAGCGTTGCTTCCACCTGGCCACTGGCATTCGACACGATGCCGATCGGTA
>CAITUB010000223.1 GCA_903895515.1 uncultured Acidimicrobium sp.
GGAGTAACTGCAGTATCACTTCTATATTTCATTGCAATTGGGCAAATTGATTCCAGCCTCGCAATTGTGTTGTGGTACGCGTACCCCGTTCTCGTGCTGCTCATTGCATGGGTATTTGAAAAGAAGCGACCATCAGCAACCATCGTGATTCCTCTCATTTTGACACTCACTGGCATTGCTATTTCGGCGGGCCAAGTTAAAGGTGGCAATACCACCGCGATTGTGTTGGTTGTCAGTTCGTCAATGATCTTTGCGGTCTACATCACCGTTCTCTCCAAGGTGACCCAGAAAATGGGATTACTAACCGGAGCTTCGATTCTCAACATGGGGACTGCAACTGGCTACATCGTGGTTGGACTGTTTTCCACAACTGCATTTGCTCCAGTATTCCCAACGACTGGAAAAGTTTGGCTGCTTATTGCTGGCGCGGCAGTAGTTGGAACCACACTGCCATTCCTCTGCTCGCTTGCAGCACTGAAGCGCATCCCAACCGGCATGTACTCAGTAATCACCACACTTGAACCGGTGTGGCACATCATCATGGGCGTCATTTTCTTGGGTGAAGTCATGACCACCAATCGCATCATTGGCGCAAGCCTTACGGTTGGCGGCTTGTTGCTGTTCTCTGCACTTGAAGTGCGAAACAAAGACACGTCAACACCCGTGACGATCTAGAACCTAATGGTGGGCGTTGAGGGACTTGAACCCCCGACATCTTCCTTGTAAGGGAAGCGCTCTAGCCAACTGAGCTAAACGCCCGGATTACGGACTACTGATGATACAAGCAATTTGCCGGATTTATAACCAGCGATTTCGTCGAAAAGTCCTAAATAACAGCCCGCACACTATTGCCAGCCCGACCATAACCAAGGGGTAGCCGAACCTCCAGCCAAGTTCAGGCATGTGTTCAAAGTTCATGCCGTAAATTCCAGCAACCATTGTCGGAACCGCACCAAGACCCACCCAGGCAGAAATCTTTCTCATATCTTCGTTTTGATTAACTTGAATAAGCGCTGCGTTGGCATGAAGCGCAGCATCGATGAGGTCATTCATGAACTCGATTTCATCCATTACTTTCAGAAGGTGATCGCGAACGTCTGCGAAGAGTGATGAGTACTTCGGATCTACGTTGCTTACTTTTCCTTCAGCCAGTTTCGATAATGGCGCAACCAGAGGCAAAACGGCACGACGAAACTCAATAACTTCGCGTTTGACAAAATACAAACGCGAAGCTGGTGATGGAACTTCGTCGTCGAAAACGGAATCTTCCAATTGCTCAACATCTTCCAACAAATGGGCCGAAACATCCATGTATTGGTCAACGAGCCTGTCAACAATTTCGTGCACTACCGATGTTGGACCATCTGCGAGTTTCTTTGCATTTGCTTCAAGCTGAGCACGTACAGTTTTCAGTGGCAATGCTTCACCGTGGCGAACAGCAATCACATAATCAGGCGAAACATAGAGCGAAACATCTCCCAGTATCACGCGTTCACTTCTTAGATCGTAAGCAACTGTTTTAAGCAACAAAAATGTGTGCTCTGAATACTCGTCCAGTTTCGGACGCTGCTTTCCGGAAAGTGTGTCCTCTACTGCAAGTGGATTCAGCGAATAGTCTTCCGCCAATCGTTCAAGTTCAGCGGGACGAGCCTCTGATAATCCAACCCAAACAAAATCACCGTCAACCCGTGCATCTTCGAAGTTGATTCGGTGACCGTTTCGATATCGGGCTTGGTCAATCAGCACTCTCGTACCCTATTTCTTCGTTGAACTTGGACTGAACATGTCTGCTGTTTGGACCCATCCAGAAAACCTTGTTCCCAGTAGCGAATGGATTCGATCTGTGGACATGAGATAGGCAATAAACGCGTGATCATCACAGTCGTCTGGCAAATGCCCGCTCTCGCGGAACCGGTCCAGGGCTAACCGACACCAAGCCACAAATCGGTCGTACTGCTCTTGTGAAAATGCGTGCAGATCGAGTTGCCATGCGGGAGAAACTTGACCGTACTCCCACATCCAATCAATGACGTACTGGTCA
>CAITUB010000224.1 GCA_903895515.1 uncultured Acidimicrobium sp.
AGCATGTGCTTCACAGCAACAATCGCTTCCGAATACGCAACATGTGCAAGTTGCGGAGTATTCACAATGTCGCCAACTGCATACACGCCAGGTTCGCCTGTTTGGCAATATCCGTCGACATCGATAAATCCGCGGTCACTTACATGAACAGCAGTTCCTGCAAGTCCAAGCAAGTCGGTAAATGGTTTGCGTCCAACCGACACCACCACCGCATCAACTTCTAGTCGTTCGCCTTCACCAAACAACACTGTGGTTCCAGTGCCCGTTGGTTCGTGGCCATTTACTTTTACGCCAGTTCGAATATCAATGTTTCTTTTTTTGAAACTCTTTTCCACAACGAACGCTAAGTCTGGGTCTAGTCCAGGAAGAATTTTTGGCAGTCCTTCAAGAATGGTTACTTGCGAACCAAGGTCTGCAAACGTAGAAGCGAACTCGCAGCCAATCGCGCCACCACCGATGACCGCAATGCGCTGAGGAATTTTGCTCAACATCAACACTTCATCCGAAGTCATGATTGGACCACCAGGTGTGAACCCAGGAATAGTTCGCGGAGTTGAACCTGCTGCAATCACAACATTTTTTCCTTGCAGTTGCTGTGTGCTTCCATCGGTCAACTGCACAGTCACCGTTTTGTTTGGTCCAAGTGAACCGGTGCCCAACAGGTAGGTCACCTTTTTTGTCTTTGTTAAACCAGTGAGGCCCTTCACTAAACCATTAACGATGGTTTGCTTTCGAGTCTGTGCAATACCGAAGTCAATTCCATTGACCGTCGCGCTAATTCCAAAATCACCAGCGTGTTGCACGTGTCGATTTGCGGCTGCGGTCTCAAGGAATGCCTTCGCCGGAATGCATCCGCGGTTCAAGCATGTTCCGCCGATGGTGTCGCGTTCAATCAACGCAACAGTCATGCCAGCGGATGCGGCATAGAAAGCAGATGCATAGCCACCAGGGCCGCCACCAATGACCACGAGATCAAATTGCTCAGCCGTACGCACCACCTCTTTCAATTGCTTGTGGATAACGATAACGGTTCAAGATTACGGTGTCGTAGCCCACTGTTCTTGTTGTCCTGCGCGAATGTAGGCAATGGTTGGCGTGCCTTCAGACACAGGAAATGCAACCGTGCACAAGGTTGGTTCAGCAAGTTTTGTTGTGGCGCAGGGGGTACCCGAGCCTTCTGTCAGCGGCTGAGCTTCGCTGATCACTCCGCCAACCAGCATGCGCCACCCTGCCGTTGCATCTGCACCCTCAACCCCTTGCATTGACACCTCGACAAGAGTTTGCGATGCATTCTTTGACACGGCATTTACCGACACCGTCATGTCGCCCAGCACCGCCGATTCGCCCAACTGCAGGAGTTGAACTTGTGCTCCATCTCCAGTGGTCTGCCACAACTTGAACACGCCTGCGCCAAGAATCAACACTCCGCAGAACAGCGCCCACATAATTAGTTTTCGGGTACTCATATGCACGTCAGCCTAGGATGAAACTTGTCATGGGCATCAAAGATGTTTTTAAATCTGCAAGCAAGCCGGTTCGCGAAATTGACTCGGAACGCCTTGTCGATCGATTCGCCGAGCTTCGCCTGCAGCCACTTAGCGAACTAGAGGCTCGCGATCGTACGAAAGTCTGCGGCGAAGTAAAGCGCATGACCATTAAGCCTCGAAGCGGAATCCCGTCAACGGAAATTGTGATCAACGATGGAACGGGCGATGCAACGGTCATCTTCAGTGGCCGCCGCCATGTTGCCGGAATTGAGCATGGTCATTGCATCGTTATCGAAGGCGTGGCATTTGCCGACGCAAATCGCCTGGTTTTTCTGAACCCCGCCTACTCGCTATTGCCAATGGGCGAAGGCTGAACTAGCCAATAAGAATTTGCTGCACTGCAGCTTCGGCGTCTTCAGTAATGAGCGCCATTACTTCGTCACCAATGCGCAACACCATGTCTGGCGTTGGCATCAATACTCGGCTATCGCGAACAATCGCCACAACACTTGCACTGCGCGGCATATGCAATTCGCTTAACGGCTTGTCACGTGCTGGAGAGTTATCTGCAAGCGTTACTTCAACAAGCTCGGCTTTGCCACCCTTCAGTTGCATGAGGCGAACCAGGTTTCCTACTGCAACAGCTTCCTGCACAAGGCTGGTAATGAGGTGCGGCGTTGATACCGAAACATCAACACCCCACATGTCGTTAAACATCCAGTAGTTGTTCGGATTATTCACTCGAGCAATTACGCGTGGCACACCAAACTCTTGCTTTGCCAACAACGAAACCACCAAGTTGTCTTCGTCATCACCTGTAACCGAGGCAACAACATCTGCCATGGTCACTCCAGCGGCTGCCAGCACAGCAACATCGCACGCATCGCCGCGATGCCACTTCAGTTTGCCTGACGGTTCGTTTTCTGCATATTCAGCAACTACTGACCGATCGTTTTCAATAATGGTTACTTCATGACCAGCAGCAACAAGCTGCTCTGCGGTAAACCGGCCCACACTTCCACCACCTGCGACAACTACTTTCACGGCTAGTGACCCTTCCCGCTTGTTGATGCAAGTGATGCATCAAAGGCTTCAAGTGACTTAATTTCTACCGCTACATAAGCGACGTCACCTTCTTGAACCACTGTGTCTGCAGTTGGTATAACTGCAGCACCCAAACGGCGAACTGAAACGATTCGCGCAGTTGCGCTATCAAGCG
>CAITUB010000225.1 GCA_903895515.1 uncultured Acidimicrobium sp.
CCTTCGCCAGTTACCGCAGAAATGGCAACCGAGCCTTCGTTTTGCGAAAGCAAACGCTGGGCGGTATCGGGAGCCAAGTCGGCTTTGTTGAACACCAACAGTTCTGGCACTGGGCCAGCACCAATTTCTTGCAGCACTTCATGCACTGCCTGAATCTGGCTCTCCGGATCTACCGCGGTGCTATCAACCACGTGAATGAGCAAGTCGCTGAGCACTGCAACTTCGAGCGTGCTCTTAAACGACTCCACTAATCCGTGTGGAAGTCGCTTTACGAAACCAACGGTGTCACTGAGCAACACGGGCTCTCCACCAGGAAGCGCAAGCCTGCGCGTAGTTGGGTCGAGTGTTGCGAACAATCGGTTTTCTGCAAGTACACCAGCATGCGTTAGGTGATTGAGCAATGTGGACTTACCGGCGTTCGTATACCCAACGATGCTGACGGCACCAAGACCACTGCGCGCGCGACTCTTGCCCTGCTCTCGCCTGTTCTCATGCAAGTGCTTCAGGTCGCGACTGAGCTTGGCAATCTTGTCTTGAATACGACGACGGTCAACTTCAAGTTTCGTTTCACCAGGGCCTCGCGAACCAATGCCGGCTCCTTGCTGCGACATGGCTTCTGAAATTCCACGGCGGAGTCGCGGCAATTTGTATCGCAACAACGCAAGTTCTACTTGTGCTTTACCTTCAAGCGTGTGTGCGTTCTGCGCGAAGATGTCCAAAATGACAGCTGTGCGATCGATTGCAGTTCGACCCAACAACTTTTCCAAGTTGTATTGCTGCGCAGGTGCCAATTCGTTGTCGAACACCACGGTGTCGGCATCCACCATGAGGCACAGTTCTTTTAGTTCGAACGCTTTGCCTTTACCGATGTAATACGCAGAGTCTGGTGCATCGCGGCGTTGCGTTAAGCGACCAACTTCATCTGCGCCAGCAGTGTCAATCAGGCGTCCAAGTTCATCCAGGCTTTCATCAACTTCTAGTTCGTCATGTCCATCGAAGATCACGCCAACGAGCACGATGCGCTCGCGTACGGTGCGGTCGATGAGTGTTGAACCCAGCGCTTGCTGGTACGGGTTACTCACAGAACAATCTCTGCCTTGTGGGTGCTCACATGTTCGGCCGGGCCAATAAGGGTGACGTGGCCAGCTTGCGGCGCGTTCACTTTCACTCGCACATCGCCGCCATCCATATGCACAATCACTTCACTGGACTTTGCAGGCACCAAACCCCATTGCACAGCAGCCCACGCGCTTGCACATGCACCCGTGCCACACGCTTGGGTTATGCCCGCGCCACGTTCATGCACGCGCATAGTGATGGCATTGTTCTCTGGGCCTGGCTGAATGATTTCAAGATTGATCTGCGGAACTTTTTCGCCAAGTTCTTTCAACGGAACCTCAAGCACATCTTCAACACCAACTACTGAGTGCGGGTTGCCAACAGAAATATGTGCAACTGGTCGGTCTGGGTTAGTTCCGAGTGTGTTCCAGTTGTCTGGTTCGTCGAGCGAACCAATGAGTCCCATGTCGACTGAAGCATTGATGGTCGTGGCATTGAGTGGTTGCACTTCAACGCGACGCGGGCCTGCATCGGTTGCCACCATGTAGTCAACATTGCCCGTATGGCCGTACATCATGTATGCGGCTTGGGCTAAACAGCGAATGCCGTTGCCACTCATTTCGGCAAGCGAACCGTCGCTGTTGTACAAGCGCATGGTCAAGTTCGTGTCATCAATTTTGCTCAGCAGCAATAACCCGTCTGCGCCAATGCCAGTTGTTCGATTGCACAACGTGCGC
>CAITUB010000226.1 GCA_903895515.1 uncultured Acidimicrobium sp.
GCCAGGCTTTTGCATGTTCGGTGCAGTCAGGTCTGGAATGCGACCAGTTTTTGCAAACGACCACAACCACTCAGGCTTCACCAATACTTCAGGTGCAAGCTTGAGCATTGCTTTCAGGTTGACCTTCTCCGGAATCCATGGACTACCCCAGTCGCGACCATTTGAGAATGACCAGTCAAGCGTGACAATGAGCCCAGTTGCACCAGCAGCACGAGCGCGCTCCATGCGTTGCACCAACGTGTCTTTGTCGCCACACCAATACATCTGAAACAGCGTCTGGGTGTTCACTGCAGCAACTTCTTCAACCGACTTGCTGGCAAATGAACTGAGCCCCATCGGAATGCCACGATTTTGTGCAGCACGCGCAATAGCAACTTCACCTTGGGGGTGTACTGCTTGAACGCCAGTTGGCGAAATAATGACCGGCATCGACAACTGCTGACCCATCACGCTTACTGCCATGTCGCGTTGACCGGAGAGGCCTGCGATATGCGGAGCGAAGCCCAGTTGGTCAAATGAATCCAGGTTGTCGCGCGACGACAGACCCTTTTCAGAACCTGCAACAAGTGCGCCATACACCGACTTCGGCAAGCGCTTTTGCGCCCTGCGCTGCGCCTCGGCGACTGTTTCGAACCATGCATTTGCCATGCGTGCATCCTATTTGAGGCGAGCAATAACTCAGTAAGCCGGCTTAGTCTCGGCGCAGAATATGGGTGAGTACTCCGTCTTTATAGGTGATTTCGTAATTGCTCGCAACTGCTCCACTGCAGGACGTTTTGTAGGTCAGCAAGGTTCTTGCGCCGTCGAATACCCCTACTTTGAATAAGTAGTCACTGGTGCAAATTGGCATGGTTGACAGTGCCGATTCATTTTCTGCATTCTGAAATTCGCTAAACGAAGGAGTCACTTTGTACGCAGCAGGGTCGGTGGAAATTGTTGCCGAGGAAGCAGTAACCACGAGAGGCGCCTTCGTAACGGTGAGTTCAATTTTTGCACCCGTAATTGCCGAATCATGACTGTCAGTTTTGTCAACCTCTGCCGAGAGAGAACATGTGCCTACCCCAACGACATGCACGGTTCCGGTGAGCTGCGCAACACTGCACACCTTTTCATTATTCGAGTAGTAACGAACGGTTCCACTTCCAACTGATGGCTTCGCTGCAGCAACAAGGAAATCTGGCGCTCCGTACATTTTAGAAATTGGTGTACTCACCTCAAACGCAATGGTTCTTATTCGCGGAATCGTTGTTGATGAAGTAGTCGTTGGAGGTTCGGTTGTTACCGTCGTTGTCGGCGCAACCGTTGTCGGCGGAACGGTGGTAGAAGGTTCCGTTGTTGTAGTCGACGTCGTTGTAGATGTGGTCGTCGTCGTCGTGGTCGTGGTTGTTGTTGTACTTGTCGATTCGGGGACAGTCGTTGTTGTTGTCGTTGTTGTAGTAGTTGAACTAGTTGGCGCTGACGAAGTCGTGGTTGGCTCAACAGTTGGTGCAACTGCACGAGTTGGCAATTGAATCGTTGAATCAATCGGATTCAGCAGATCACCAGTTGGGCCTTTTGCTTTGGTGTTCGTTGGAACCAGATCGTTCACGAAATTCGTATCCAACTTCACTCCACCAATGTTCGCAACATCTGTAGTCCACGAACCCGCGACTGTCTGCGAATACAGCGTGTTCACCGCTTCGCCCTTGTGTAGTTTCGCCGCAACATTTCCGTTCAACACCATTGCACCCTGTGCATTCAGTACCGAAAAGACTGGTAATGGATTTTCAATGCGTCGAGCACCACGAGTTGACGCATCATCGTCTGAAAACGTTGTAGTAATTCGAATTTGTTGACCAGCACTCAGCGAGATGGTTGCTGATTGCGGTCCATTAGTGATCAGCACTTGTGCGGTGCCATCTGCCGACAGCATTTGTCCAGTCATGGTTGTTGAAGAGCCACTACTTTGCACGGAAATATCGAAATACGCAGTCGACGTGTACACAATTCCTGCAACGCCAGTTCTATTCACCGAAATGGTAAAGGGTCCTTTGGTTCTGTCCCCAACGGCAGTGAAATGCAGTGGTCGCGAATCTGCATACGTCATGGGAACATAGGCAACTGCACCCTGCCCCGCTCCACCCACAAAGTTGTGTATCGCAAATTTTGACTGTGCAACAGACTTCGGGTCACGCGTATCAACCGAGCCGAATTGACTGGTTATTTTCACGCCAGATGGAACATTGCTATTGCCCTTTTGCGTAGCAATGACTGAATACGTTGATCCTTTGATACCGCGAGTTCCGCCAAGTGAAACATTGAACGGGCCTTTACGAACAGACATTTCCGTCAGATCTAATGTGCCTGCGCCAGTTCCTGTCCAGGCTGGGTCTGCCGCAGATGGGTTTACACCAGCACCTCTATATGTCCACGACTCATTGGCTGTATTAATCACTACTTTGCGAATTTCGTTCGGGTAGTTGTTGTCGTATACATAGATGTTGCGGAAGTTGCCATCCTTAGTTACAGCAATAGGAGTTACCGAGTGCCCACCGGCAGCCGAGTACATACCCATGGTGTATCCAACTTTGTTCTTTAACCCAGTTACCAACTGTGCTGAAAGTTCTGATGGAGAGAGCTTGCGATATTTCTGTGTGTTTTCGGCAACCGTTGGTGCAACTTGCGTAGCCCACCAATAACCAATTTGTTTAGCAACTGATGGCTGCGATAACTGAATGGTTGCTGCCGCACCGTTCGGTCGAGAATCCAGACTGTCGTAAAACCGCTGAGATAAAACCGAAAGACCTTCGCATCGACCAGTTGCCATTGCCGCATTCAATTGATCTGCTACAGCCTGTGCCCCAGGAAGGATCACACATGTACCTGAATTTGGGTCTACACACACTGCACTAGATCCAAACAGTGCGGCCATGGTGGATGCGTCAATTCGGTCGTTCGTTGGTTCTCCCGCATAGTTCGCAAAAGCGAATCCGTCATTTGCAGATCTAAATGCTTGATCTGAACCCAGTAACTCTTTCGACGACGCGCCTAATTCCTGTGAGACCTTTCCGAAAAATCTGACCGATTGTGCCGAAGAAAGCCCGTTACGCCCCGCAATGGTTGACTTCGGAGTTCCTGCTTTTCCCTTTACAGCATCAACAGATATCGGTTGGCTGATGCTAGAGGTGTGATTGTGGTTGTACACCGACAGTGCAACACACGCACCAACAAATACAAGGCCACATGCGGCTACAACCTGGCGCTTCCGCATAGCCAACTTCCTACGACCAGTTTGAAACTGAAAGCACGCCACCGACGTATGAAATGTCGTAGTTAGCAGCTACTGCGCCACTGCAGGATGTTGCATACATGCGTCGGCCGACAGAAGAAATGTCGACGCCTCCAGGAATAAGAACCGCACATGTCGGAAGCGTGGTGAGGACGCCCGAGTCGTCACCATTAACGAATACTGCATAAGAGGCAATTACTACGTAGAGCCGCGGTGAGTATGCGATGGAAGCAGATGAAGCAGTAATGGTGAGCGAAGCCTTATTCACTGTTACTGAAACTGGAACCGATGTGTTCGCTGGGGCAAACGTTCCGCTCGCTGTAATCGCAGCTGAAATATTGCAACTACCTGCTCCCACAATTGAAACCTGACCACTCGTTGCGCCAATTGTGCAGACGTTCGAATTTGACGATGCATAGGTGATGTCGCCGCTGCCAATTGATGCAGTTGCTGAAACCGAAAACGGCGAATCGCCATAAGTCTTAGCTTCAAAAGTCGATCCAAATGAAATAGTTCGTGAAATTGAACCTGGAGCAATCGTTGTCGTAGTCGTCGAGACAAAAGTGCTTGAAGGTGAAAGCACGATCGGTGGTGCTGGAGGCGCAACAACTGATGTTGACGTTGATGACTCACCCCCTGCAATCGTGGTCGTCGTTGTTCCCGTTGGTGCAGAACCGCGAACTGGAAGCACCAGCACAGGCAACTTGCCGCCTTTTGCCTTCTTTCCATTGCCGGAAATAATGCTCGTACTCGACTCCCCACCCAGGGTTGTCGTCGTTACATAGTCACCGCTTGCAACCGTGGTGTCAACGCTTGCAGTTGGTGAGTTGTTCCGGCTTGCAAACAAAACGACAGGTGTAGACAGGGCAACAATTGACGCGGCACCAATTGCAAGCGCTTTCGCACCTGAAATCTTCTTCTTGTGAAACCATGCAAATGCAGCCTTGCGACGCTCCTTCTCTTCAACTTCAACGTCGAAGAGTTCGTTCATGTCGTCATTCACACACAGGGTTTACTTGACGAAATATCACTTGGACAAACCCAAATCTCTCTTGTATCTCTCTTGGAAAAGGGATAACCCTTAACTTTCTCAAGAGTTCGATGAATGCGCCGATCTCTAAGCAGCACTTCACTCGTCTGATGGTTAACAACGTGTGTTGTGTGTTATCTCTTGTTGTGTAAGGGATAACATATTCATCATGAAGGGAGGCCCTATGAAAAAACGTATTGCTTTACTCGCAACAACTTGCGTATTGGTTTTCTCATCGCCTGCCTTAGCAATTGGCCAATCGCCACTTCGTGCACAGCCACAGCCTTCTGCAAAATCACAGCCGGCAAAAAAATCGGCGCGCTCACCACGAATTGTCACTACTTCAGGTTTCAACCCATCGGTAAATGGCTTCTCATTCGCTAATTGGCAAAGCAGTTCGCTCTCTGAAGAAACCAGCATCTCCTTACTCATTCAACTATTTGGTGAACAATCAATTTGCCAAACAGTGAATATTGACCATTCCTGCACTCCTTTCGTAAAAGCAAAGGCATTCAGCCAGCAATTCGCCGACACCATTGCATACGGCCGCTGCGAAGGAATGGTCGTTCTTGCAAGCAGTATGTTCGCCGCTGGAAAGTCTGCAAATGGGTTGAGCAAACAGGAAGCTGACTCGAACATCTTGTATTGGTGGGCCAGTCAAATACTCCCTTCCGTTACTGCTGCAAGTGAGAGCACCAAACAACTTGCACCAACGGATCTGCTTCCGCTTATTGCGAGCGGCATTGCAAACGGTTCATCCAGCACGCTCGGGTTGTACTACCAAGGACTTGGGCATACTTTGCTACCTATCAAGCAGGTTCAAAACGGAAACGTAGTAACCGTGGATGTCTACGACAGCAATACCCCGAACACCACACAACACGTGCTCATTAATACAGCGAAAAATTCTTGGAGTTACACCGCAGTCGATGCAAGTGGAAATACCGTGATGAATTGGACAGGTATTGGCGCTGGTTCGCTCGATGTCATTGCCATGTCGGCTCGCCAGCCGCAACCCACTAGTTACTTTGCAGGGTAACTAGTACTGCTCTTCGTAGATTGGAAACCTGATCGACATTGTTCTTGCCGATTCAGTTTTTTCAATTATGAGTAAACCGCCAAAGAGATTAATCATCTTTTCCAGAATGATGACTGGTGGAATCAGCTTGACTTGATTCAAAATCGCTCCATAGGCCGGAGCTTCATTCATATCTAACCAAACATCACGATGTTTGACGCTGCCTCGGCTGATGGATAAATCCACAAATCCATTCTCGCCTTCGGTTTTTTTCAAGTCAACAAAAACTTCAAGTTCTTTTGATTCAGTACCAAGAAACGGATGAGCCCACGCATTCAGTAGTGCGCGATAAATCCAGTACAGAACTACTCCTTGGACACGCACTCGGTCGAATTCAGGAACCGAATTACTTACATGGATTTTTGCAATCTGCTCGGGATTGAGAGTAAGCGAACAAAATGCAGCATTCAATGCAATTCCCGGCAGCGAAGCAGTGAAATTGCTGGTTTCATCTGCGCTTTCAGGATAGAAAAGATGCGAAAACTCATTCAAGCTTCGAACACTTGAATCTGCCTTTTTTAGAGCAGATTTAATTCTTTCCTGGGCTTCAACAAAATGATTTTCAATGTTTGATTTCAGTTTTAACAGTTCGTTCTGAAGTCCTATCACCGACATCGAACCATTGAAGTCGTGGATAATCTTTTGCAAAATTACCGAATGTGAGCCATATTTTCCTTGAGCTTGGAAATAGCGGAGCGCACCAATAGACATCACAAGCAAGGCATCGTCAAAGCCGGAATATTCAAATGGATCAAACGCGCTCTCGATGCAGAGGTATCCCAGAAATATTCCATATCCATCGGATATTTTTCGGCAATAGAGTTTTGCGCCCTCGCTAATACTGTCTTTGGGTTCAAGGATGTACTCGGAATCCATGTCCTTCCACCCAAAGGATTCAGCAACCGACTTAAAGGTGCCGAAATTCATGCCCTCTGCAGTGGTGGCTCTCCAGTACTCGTAATCCAAAAACATGGCACTCGACCCATACGTTCCAATAGCTACTGGACTGTTGTCATCAACTCCATTTATTGCGGCAACATACACAACACTTCGTGCCCTCGTAAGGTTGCAAACCGATCGTGCGATAGAAAAGGCAATATCTTCAGCAGTAATTGACTTCGAAAAAACATTCAACACTTCTGCTATTTCAGCCCGAAGGGTGTTCTCGTGTCGCGGGCGGCGGACAATGTCATTCATCTAAGCCCCCCCCCTGAAATCGTTTGTGCAGCATGTCGGCAAGCGTCGGCGCCTCATACGGCAATAAAACGAGCACCTCCACACCATCAGCAACGTTGTTCATCGTCATTGTTCCATGAAATTTCTGCATGAAAGCGTTGATTACTGAAAGGCCTAATCCGGCTTTTGCATTATCGGATATCGGATCGCCGTTATCTCTTACTGATATTCGTACCTGCTCACCTTCAACACGAACATCCACAACGATTCGAGTAGTACTTGACTTCTTTTCAGCATTTGCAACAGCCTCTTCAATAATGCGATAGGTCGCGTAGCTAATTTCTGCAGCCAAATGCAGTCTCATTACCTGTTTGATTGAAGCAGTTTCTGATTCTGATGACCAGATCGCATACCCAATATCAGCAGTAATAGTAAGTCTTTCGTCCAATACAAGTTCCGCACGACCTTCAAGCAGCGTTTCAAGTGCTACTTCGATAGATATGGCAAGTGCTGGTGGATACAAACTATGGGAATACTCACGAACATACTTTTCGGCAATCTCATCCACTCTCTGAGCAACCAATTCGCCATCATTAAGTTTATTTGTCCGGATGTCTTTAGCAAGTCGTACGAGTTGGGGCTGCAAGGTTCCATGCATCCAAGCACCAACTTCCTCCCGCGTCTCATTGTCAATGCGAAAAAGCAACTCTCGCGTACTTACATACTTTGAGGAAATATCGGTTATTTGTCTATCAGCTTCTTCTATTTTCAGGAGTCGTTTAGCAGTATTTATGGCATCTACTGTTCCTCCCGAAAACACCATTAACGCAAGAGCGATATGCATATAAACAAGAATTCGGGCTTGCTCATTGGTTTCGCGGTGCAGAATATAAATCGAATACATCTCAAAAGTGATAAATATGGCAATAACTACCAGGCGAACCCAACTGTTTCGTTCACGACGCAATATTCGGGGGACATCTAAAAACGAATTCACGAAAGAACCAATTCGCTGCACACTGCTTTTGCCGATTCAATTATGTCTTGCTCGGTGAGTCGTGAGGTTTTCTGTAATGCCGCCCAACCCTTTGCTTGCGATTTACGCAACACGCGCAACAAGGCGCCAAACTCCATGGAAGAAATCAACAAGGTTGCAAATTGCAACCCCTCGGCACGAAGAGCACTCATGAAGGAAGCACCTTCCACACGTGGGTCCGTGCTAGACATCACGTCGACCACCATCAACTGCGGAAACCAGGAATCCGAAGGTTTGTGTTTCAACATTTCGGCCCCAAAGGCTTCAATCGATTCGTATGAGCCGACTAAATCAAACATCTCAGACCGTTCAAAGATGCCACTGAGCAATTCACGAAAGTCGGGATCATTTTCAATGACCCGTACGCTGATTTGAGAGGTTTTGTCCATAAAAAGTAGGTGAAGATTTTTCCTCGGACTCACCCTAAGGGAATTTAGACAACTTCGGCGACTATAAACACTGCTATGAGGGTTACCCCTATTTAGCGTGTCATTGTCAAATTTTGATCTAAGGGACAGCACTAATTGATCCAAGTGGTCATTATTCTCAACAGGGTGAACCTACTTGAAAACAGTGTGGATCAGTTTCCCGTTGGTTTTGCTGTTTGGCGTGTTACCGACCAAGTGATTGTGTACGCCAATCAACATGCATTCGATGCATTTGGTGCAGGCCCGGAGTTCATCGGAGTTTCTACGTTGTGGGACATAATCGGTCCACTAGACACCAACCTCATTCTTGCTGAATCGATTCGGTCTTCTCCACACGGCGGACCAGATATTCACTTGCCCGATGAAGCATTCGCAACATTTAAACGGCAGGACAACGGGGATCTTTTTTCTGGTTGGTACCGAGCACGCGACATTGTTGACGCAGATGGGGAAACAAGGCATCGGGCTGCCCTGATCTTTACCAATTACGACGTGAACATTGATCAGTACCACTATGACTCATTTATTGCAGCAAAAGCTCAAATTGTTGAACGCGAATTGGCGGCAGATGTTGCTCACAACATCAACAATGCCCTGGCACTATTAGAGAATGAAATTGATTCATTGTCTGAAGTCCATGGGCTAAATATCAAAGAAGTGTTATCTAATTCAATTCATCGCTTGCGCAATATTGGCCTCGACATGCGTCGATTGGCCTCGATTAGTGAATCGATTCTCGCAATCAACGACAAGGACGTAGCATCTCAAATTCTGCCAGATCCGTCGAAGGGAATAGAGCGTCCATCGGGCTTACTACGAATTCTGGTGGTAGACGACGAACCAGACTTGGCAGCTGGTTTATGCAGCATTCTTGAAATGAGGGGACATTGGACCCAAATGGCACACACTCAGAAAGAAGCCCTTGCCAAGGCGACATTTTTTAGTCCTACTGCAGCGCTAGTAGACCTTCGACTGAATAACGAAGATGGAACAGATGTCGCTCAAGCATTACGCGAAAAGTTTCCCAACATCAATATCGTGTACATGACTGGTTATTCTTCCTTGTTACCAACAATCGCCGCAACAACTAATGACACCGTATTGAAAAAGCCATTCGAAATTGACGCAGCAATAGCCGCACTTACAAAGGACAAGAGTCATGCCAACAACAACTGATGTGATTAAAACCGTTCTCCTTGAAGATGAAGACTTGCTTCGTGGATTGCTTTCAGAATGGTTAAGTGCTCAACCAGATATCGAGTTGCTCGACAGCTTCCGTTCTATTCAGGCATTCAACGCAGGAATGAACACGTCGGTAAGTAACGCAAATGTGATCATTGCCGACATTGTGTTGCCCGATGGCGACGGTCTTGATGCAGCCTTCAAGGCCTTGGAAGCCAACGATTCTGGCCAAGGTTTAGTGGTTATTTCGGGTCGCCCGACTTCCGACCTCTTCGATCGTTTGTCATCACGACTCAACGGTGGTTGGGCGTTTTTGTTGAAGAACTCAAACGGCTTAGCAAATCTTCGCCAAGCAATTTCTGCTGTACAAAGTGGCTTGGTCATGGTTGACCCAAACTTGAAAACCATGTTCACGCGTGCAGGGCAAAACCTGTCGCTCACCGATCAAGAACGAACGGTGATGGAGCGCGTAGCTGAAGGTAAATCGAACGCCGTCATCGCAGGTGAAATATTTGCATCAGAGAAAACCGTTGAACGAGTGTTGAGCTCGATCTATTCAAAGTATGGACTAGTTGGTACATCAAAAGTTGAGAACCCTCGTGTGCGTGCAACGCTTATTTTCCGAGGTTTGTCAAAATAATTGAGGGTCATCCCTTGTAGATATTTTTGATGAATAAACACAGTGCTCATTAGCGTGAGCGATGTGAAACGCCTTCTTGTAACCGCCGCTACTGCAACTCTGTTCCTATCGCTGCCTGTATCGAGCATGGCTCGTGCAGACCAAGACGAGTCGGAAGGTTCCTACATCGTTGTGATGCGGTCGTCAGACGACCTCGCTGGCGAAGAAGCTGTCATCTCACGTTCGGGAGGTCGAACCGAACAACGTTTCTCGCACGCCATTAACGCACTCAGCGTTCGCGTGAAGCACTCAGATGCATCTCGCCTTCGCAATGACCCGAATGTGTTGTCTGTTGAACTTGATCAACCGATGTACGCGCTGGACACTCAAAGCCCGACACCTTCGTGGGGCCTAGACCGAATTGATCAACGTTTGCTTCCCTTAAAGTCAACATTCACTGCAACCGCCAAGGGTGTTGGAGTTGATGCCTACATCGTGGATACCGGCATTTACGCCAGTCACTCCGAATTCACCGGCCGCTTAAGCGCTGGTTTCACCGCTATCGCAGACGGAAACGGCACTGTTGATTGCAATGGTCATGGCACACACGTTGCAGGAACAACAGCTGGAACCACATACGGAATCGCGAAATCTGCAACACTGATTCCTGTTCGCGTGCTTGACTGCAACGGATCTGGGCTTAACTCTGGTGTAATCGCTGGTCTCGATTGGATTGTCGCAAACCACGTTGCTGGTAAACCTGCCGTTGCCAACATGAGCCTGGGAGGCGGTGCAAGCACGGCGCTTGACACCGCAGTACAGAACGTAATTAACGATGGTGTCGTCATGGCCGTTGCTGCAGGAAACAGCAGCACAAACGCATGCAACAGTTCACCTTCACGTGCACCTAATGCCATCACCGTCGGAGCAACTGGAGCGTTCAACTTCGGTGAAACAACCGATTCGCGCTCTGGATACTCCAACTTTGGAACTTGCCTCGATATATTCGCACCTGGCACAGACATCGTTTCTTCGTGGATGGGCAGCACTACTGCAACAAACACCATCTCAGGAACGTCCATGGCTACCCCACATGTTGCGGGCGTAGCTGCAGTGTTGTTTGGTCGCTACCCAACTTCTACACCGGCACAAATTGCTGCAATGCTGCGCACCTCGGCAACACCAAACGTGGTGTTGGCTGCGGGAACCGGTTCGCCAAACTATCTGCTCTACCTCGACCCTCTTGGTGGACCAATCGTTGCACCACCACCGCCAACACCTGTTGCTCCAAGTGCACCGACTGGCATCACCATTACGCCAAGTACCGGATCGCTCTCCGTGAGGTTTACTGCAGGTGCTGCTGGAACCTCACCGATCACCACCTATAAGTACTCGCTAGATGGCGGCACCACTTGGGCAGCACGCCAAACAGGAACAACCGCTTCACCAATCGCCATCACCGGCCTTGTCAACGGAACTACCTACTCAGTTTCCATTCGCGCGGTCAGCCTGGTTTCAGATGGAACCGCTTCAACACCTGTAAGCGCAACACTTCCCAACGCTCCTTCAATACCGACTATTGGCAGTGCAACGGCAAACGCTGGACGATCTGCAACGGTGAGATGGACTCTTGGGTCTAACGGTGGAAGTGCAATCACGAGTCATGTTGTCACCGCATATTTGAACGGTTCAGGAACTGTCGCAAAGACGGTCACCGTGAACGGTGCAACTTCGGTAACAGCATCAGTAACCGGACTCACTACCGGTGGTTCATACACATTTAAGGTGCAAGCAAGAAACGCCTTCGGAAATAGCGCGCTGACTTCTGCATCAAATGCAATTATCGCTCTGCGATAACACAGCATCCACCCTCACGTAGGGGGTAACACACTACGGTCGCAGGTAAGCGGGGTTCGATCAGTTTGGCGATCCCTTGGTTCCACGACTTCGAGTCATTTCACGAGTGTGTGCTGTTGCAGCCGCAGGTGTATTCACCTTCCCCGCTACTTCATCACACGCGGTATCTGGTGGCGACAACGCACTTGGCGACACTCGTGTTGTTGCGCTCATCGTTCGCCAAAACCCACGCATGCCACGATGCTCCGCAGTGGTCATCAAACCAAAGGTTGTCGCAACTGCAGCACATTGTGTTGCTGCAGAAAACGGCAAGGCCAATGCACTGGAATTTGCACCGGCACAACTAGCCGTCAGTAAGCCCGGCGTTTCACTTAACACCGATGTGATTGCAAACCGAGCACGAGTAGTGCAAGTAATCATGCCTGCTGGTTACACCAACAGGTGGAACCCCGCAGCCGGTGACATGTCGGCACAACAAGACGACATTGCGTTCATCATTCTTGACCGAGCTATTTCTGCTCAGTCATTTCCCATTGCAAACATTGACGAAATCGCCCAATTGAAGGCAACACAGAAACCCATTACTCACTTTGGATACGGGTTGCAGAGCGCCCATGCACTTGACGGAAACCCACATTCACTTCGCCTCGTTGCCAACACCACCGGCGCAAGTAGGTATGGAGTGAACCACCACGCATCGGAAGTGAACACGCTGTCTACACACGACACCGCGACAGAATCGCTGTGCGCCGGAGACTCTGGCGGCCCTTGGTACGCCACCATTGACGGAGTTGAAAAACTCGTTGCTATTTCAACAGGTGGAGATGGTTGTCTCGATACGCCATCTGGCGCATCAGGAATATTGGGAACGGCAATTAGCCCGTACCTCGATTTGCTTGCAAAAATCGCTAAGCGATAATGAGGTTTGGGTTCACCATTTTTTCGCGTGGAAGGCGAATGTCCAAGTAGGAACGAATGTTTGCATCCATTGCCTCTGGAATGTGGCTCGGGTAATGGCTGTCCAAAATTTCGCGAACTTTCTTGTGAGCAACATGATAAATCTCAGGCTTGCCCACTTCTTTCCACTCTTTTGAACTGAGACGATCTCCAATTGCCGGATACAGATATTCGCTCTGCATAATGCGCAAGGTTTGTTCCGCACCCAAATAGTGACCAGGGCCCCCGATGCACTGTGCGCGCATAGTTTCGATGGACAACGATTCGTCGGTAACTTCAATTCCCTTGATGGTGCGTTGCACCGAACCAATGGTGTCGTTATCGAGAATGATTCCCTCATACGAGTAGCCCAACAAGCTTCCGTGCATACCTGCAGCTTCGTAAATGAGGTTCATGCCAGCGTTACCAACAAGTGCGTGGTTAATGCCTTTTTCTGAACCTGACTGCGCGTCTGGATACTTCGCATCGGAAATTCCCGACGAGGTTCCACCCGTGAGGTTGTAGAACTGAGCCATCTGCGCACTTGCTGCCGAGAGCAACACTTGCTCTGGGCTTCCACCCGACATTGCGCCTGAGCGCAAGTCGGAAACAAAGCACCATAATCCGAAGATTGCTGGAGCCCCTGGCTTAATTGCGTTCACATATGCAAGGCCTGCGAGGCACTCAGCTACTTGCTGTACCAAAGCACCAGCAATTGCTGCAGGTGCTGTTGCACCAGCTTGTCCAGCCGACAACAACAACACTGGCATGCCGCCGTGCACCGCAACTTCGAGGCACTTACATGCATCGCTTGCGAACTTGAGCGGTGGAACAACGAAGCAGTTGGACTGGCTGACGAATGGACGTGCACGCCACTTGTCTTCGCCACCCGCAATTTCGTGCAACATCTTGAGTGAAGCTTCCAGGTGATCAGGGTGCACCCACGAAGTACCTACATGCTTGGTGGTTCCGCTCACACTGAGGTAACACGTATTGATATCCATTGCTGATGCTTCTGGAATATCGCGAGGCACAACTGCTCGTTGGTAGAAGTGCAAGTGCTCCATCTTGTCGACAATGCGAGCAATGTCGTACGCATCTTGCGATACCGATTCGCGGTACTCGCCCGTCTCGTAATCGGCGATGTACACAGCAGCACCTGCCGTACCGAAATATGTATTGGTGCCCCATGGCTCCATGTCGTACTGCGGATCTTGCGCATAGAGAGGGAAATTACGGCCAGCAATTTCAAGCGTGTGCTCAATGAGTGAACGTGGGAACAACAAACGGCCGTTTTCATCGAGCTTGCAACCCTTTGGCAAGAGGTACTCAAGCGTGGATGGAATGGCGTCGGCAATACCGATGTTTTCCAGAACGTTGATGGCAGCCTCGTGAATCTTCAGCACTTCAGAGTCGGTAAGCGGCTTGTATCGGCCGGCTGGCATACCCGGGCGTACTGGCTTGATGTCATCTGTAAGCGGTGCTGCGCGCAATGCGTTACGAGCAGCGCGACCTCCGCGTCGAGCATTAGTTGATTCAGTCATGTTCTTTCTCCTTTATGCCTTTACGCGTTCACTCTTTGGATCATAGAACGGATCGAGTTGCGCCTCTGCCGCAAACCGCTCGCCCGCAACTTCAATTTCGTACGTTCCATCCATAACAAAGGCCTTGTCGACCAAGCCATGATGATTTTCAACATAACCCATGCCAATGGACTTGCCGATGGCGTGCCCGAACATTCCCGACGTGATGTGGCCAACGATTTCGCCGTTACGCCAAATTGGTTCGTTGTGATACAGATTCTTCATTGGGTCTTTCATTGCAAACTGCACTAAACGCTTTTTCACGCCTGATTCTTTTTGCTTCAACAATGCTTCGCGGCCAATGAACCCGCCTGGCTTATTCCAGGCAACAGTGAACCCGAGGCCGGACTCGAGCGGAGTGTCGTCTGGCGACACGTCATGGCTCCAGTGGCGATATCCCTTTTCCATGCGCAACGAGTTCAGTGCGTGATAACCCGCATGCTTCAGACCGAATTGTGGTCCTGCTGCAACAATCACGTCGAACACACCTGTTGCGAATTCGGTTGGAATGTACAACTCCCAACCAAGTTCTCCCACGAAGGTGACGCGGCTTGCACGCACTCGCGCATAACCGATGTCAATAATTTGTGAAGTTCCAAATGGGAACGCTTCGTTCGACATATCGGTTGTGGTGAGCGACTGCAACAATGCGCGCGAGTTCGGGCCCATGATGCTGAGCACTGCAGAAGCCGACGTGACGTCAATAACTACTGCACGCTCATCTTTGCCAATTTGGTCTTTCAAATAGATGTAGTCGCGAATTTGTGTTGCTGCTGCAGTAACCACCAAGTAGCGGTCTTGGGATTCGCGAGTAACCGTGAGGTCAGCTTCAATGCCGCCGCGCTCGTTCAACCACTGCGTGTACACCAACTTGCCAACAGGCACCGACATGTCGTTAGCCGACACACGGTTGATGATCTTTTCGGCATCTGGACCTTTGAGTACGAACTTGCCGAATGATGACTGATCGAACATGGCTACTGCTTCACGAGTTGCGCGGCACTCTTCTGCCGAATACTCAAACCAATTCGGACGACCATAGGTGTATTCATATTCGGCTTTTACGCCAGCAGGAGCAAACCAGTTGGTACGTTCCCAGCCAGCAACTTCACCAAAACATGCACCTTTTGCTGTCAAACGGTCGTGGAATGGCGAACGACGCACGCCGCGAGCAGTTTCAGGTTGACGGAAAGGCCAGTGCATTGCGTACAACAAACCAAGCGATTCAACCGTGCGATCGTGCAAGTAGTTCTTGTTGCTTTGGAACGGCATGACGCGACGAACATCGACGTCCCACAAGTCCATCGGCGGACGCCCATCAACGATCCAGTCGGCAAGCACTTTTCCTGCACCGCCCGAAGACTGAATACCAATCGAGTTGAAACCCGCAGCAACGAACAGACCCTTTACTTCTGGTTGTTCACCGAGCAAGTAACGATCGTCTGGAGTAAATGATTCAGGTCCGTTAAAGAACAAACGAATTCCGGTTTGTTCCAACAGATTCATACGGTGGGTTGCGTTCTCAATGAGTGGCGCAATGTGTTCGAAGTCTTCAGGAAGCGAAGTGAAAGAGAACTCTTCTGAAATTCCCTTCATGCCCCATGGCTTGGCAACTGGTTCAAACCAACCAACCAACAACTTGCCTGCATCTTCTTTGAAGTAACCAGAACCATCTTGGTCGCGCAACACCGGCATGGTCGGAGAAATTCCTTCAACTGCTTCGGTCACGATGTAGAAGTGCTCGGCTGCGTGCAATGGCACCGTTGCACCAACTTGACCACCAAGTTCGCGCGCCCACATACCCGCAGCATTCACCACAGCTTCGGCACGAATGATTTGTCCTTCAACTTCAACACCAACTGCGCGACCGTTTTCAACAACGATGCGATCGACTTTTACGTTTTCAACAATGCGTACTCCGTGAGCACGTGCACCCTTCGCAAGAGCCTGCGTAACGTCGATTGGGTTCACCACTCCGTCGCCAGGCAAGTGCACTGCACCAACCAAGTCATCTACGCGAGCAAGTGGAACAAGTTCTTTCACGTCTGCAGGGGTGATGATGTTCACCGGCAAACCGAACACTCGCGCCATTGATGCGCCGCGCTTCAATTCTTCAAATCGTTCTTCGTTTGTTGCAATGGCAACCGAACCGCGCTGTTGGAAACCTGTTGCTTGACCAGTTTCTTCTTCAAGCGTTGCAAACAAGTTGGTGGTGTACTGCGCAAGGCGCGTGAGGTTTTGTGTTGCGCGCAATTGTCCAACAAGACCTGCTGCGTGCCATGTGGTTCCTGACGTGAGCTGCTTGCGCTCGAGTAGCAACACATCGGTCTCACCGCGCTTGGCGAGGTGATAGGCGATGCTGCAACCAACAATTCCGCCGCCGACGATGACCACCTTGGCGTTACTTGGCAGATTTGACACGGAAACTCCTCGGACCTACTGGCTCAAATTGGCATCGAATAATTGCTTGTCTAGTATGTCACGGCGAGATATATCACGCACTGGCCGGCCCAGACTCGGGCCTGATCTGACGAAATCGGGGACATATATATGAGTGAGCGCGCACGGATTGTCATTATCGGCGGCGGCATTGCGGGCGTGAGCGCCCTGTACCACCTTGCAAAGATGGGCTGCACCGACGTGTTGCTGCTTGAGCGCGATGAATTGACCGAAGGCTCCACCTGGCACGCAGCCGGCAACGTACCAACGTTCTCTGGTTCGTGGTCCATGTTGAAGGTGCAGAAGTACACCGCAGAGTTGTACACCGAGCTCGCCAAAGATCCGGACTTCCCTATTAACTATCACGTCACTGGTTCGGTGCGTCTTGCACACAGCGAAGAGCGCATGGCCGAGTTCAAGCATGTGAAGTCGATGGCACGCGCAAACGGAATGGAGTACGACGTACTTACTCCTTCAGAATTGCAACAGGTATATCCATTCGTTGAGACACACGATCTTGTTGGCGCATTGTGGGACCCACTAGACGGCGACATTGACCCATCACAAGTAACGCAAGCACTTGCTCGCGCTGCACGTGCGCTCGGTGCTGAAATCCGTCGTCACGAACGCGTCATTGGTCTTGAGCAAAAGCCAAACCACGAATGGATCGTCACCACCGACAAAGCAACCATCGAATGCGAAATGGTGTTGAACGCTGCTGGTTATCGCGCAGGCGAAGTGATGGCACTCCTTGGTCGCCACCTGCCAATCATGACCATGGCTCACCAGTACTTGGTAACGGAAGAAATTCCAGAACTTGCAGCACTATCAAAGCCACTTCCACTGCTTCGTGACGTAGATACTTCGTACTACTTGCGCCAGGAGCGTCACAGTTACATTCTCGGACCATACGAGTGGCAGTCAACTGCAATGTGGCTTGACGGAATTCCTGACGACTTCGCAGGAAAGTTGTGGCCAGCAGAACTCGAGCGTTTGGAACCACAAATTCTTGACGCCGGCGAGCGCGTGCCATTGATTGCAGAAGCTGGAATTGCTCGCGTTGTAAACGGACCAATTCCGTACGCACCAGACGGCAACCCATACCTTGGACCAGAACGTGGTCTACGCAACTTCTTCCATTGCAACACGTTCAGCTTCGGTATCGCTCAAGGTGGCGGTGCAGGAAAAGCAATTGCAGAGTGGATGTTGAATGGTCGACCAGAGTTCGATATTTGGGGAATCGATCGTCGTCGTTTCAAGGAGTACGCAACAACGCAGTACACCATTGACCGCGCGCTCGAGGTGTACCAAAACGAATACGCAATGGGTTTCCCATTTGAAGAGCGTCCTGCAGGCCGTCCTTCATACATGTCGCCGTTATACGACAAATTGAAGGCAAAAGGCGCAGCATTTGGTGCTCGCGGCGGTTGGGAACGTCCAACCTATTTCGACCCGAAGGGCGAAGTCACCGATCACACCTTGTCGTTCTTCCGCAAAAACGGATGGCGCAAAGTTGTTGCTGAAGAATGTCATGCAGCACGCAACTCAGTTGCACTGCTCGACCTTCCAGGCTTCACCAAAATTGAAGTTGCTGGGCCAGGCGCATTTGCCTTCCTTGACAACCTCATTTGCACCAAGTTGCCAAAGGTTGGCCGCTTAAGCCTCAGCTACGCACTCTTGCCAGACGGCAAGTTGCTGAGCGAACTCACGGTTATTCGCTTGGCAGAAGACAAGTTCTACCTCGTTGGCGCAGCAAGCTCAGAGTGGCACGACCTCGACGTTTTGGAAATGGCAATGCCAACAGATGGCAGCGTCACCATTAAGAACGTCACCAAGGATTACGGCTCACTCATCTTGGTAGGACCACAGGCACGCGAAGTGTTGTCGAAGGTGACCACTACTTCACTCGAGAATGCTGACTTCCCATGGTTGTCACACAAATTGATTGAAACGTCAGTTGGCACAGTGCTTGCACTGCGCGTGAACTACGTAGGTGAACTTGGTTGGGAATTGCACGCAGCAAATAACCAAATGGTTGCGTTGTATGACCAAATTTCAGCAGCAGGTGAAAAGCATGGCATTCGTGACATGGGTATCTACGCAGTAGACAGCCTTCGTCTCGACAAGTGCTACCGCGGTTGGAAGGGCGACCTTGAAATTGGTTTCTCGCCATTCGACGCTTCGCTTGATCGCTTCGTTGACATGAACAAAGAGTTCGTGGGCAAGGCAGCACTCGTTGAAGAAAAGAAGAATGGTTCGAAGTACCGATTCGTGCCAATGACACTCGACGTTGATGGCGATGCGGACGTTCCGTTCTGCGCCAGCATTTTCAGCGGCGACAAGCGTGTTGGTATTGCCACTTCAGGCGGCTGGAGCTTCACACTGAACCAGAGCGTTGCTCTTGGTTATGTGTTCCCAGAGTTTGAAGCAGCAGGCACCAAGTTGGAAGTTGAAATCTTTGGCAAGCGCGCAGCGGTCACCGTTGGTGCAGAACCATTGTTCGACCCAAAGAACGATCGTCTTCGTTCGTAATTAGTTACTCACTTACAAAGCCGGTCCACATCTTCATGTAGTTCACGAAGGGCTCTGAAAGCCCTTCGGAACGCAACACCTCGGCTGCCACAGGCAGAGTTCGCGGTGTGAAGTTGGGATCGGCTTTTGTTTTGTTCGGGTAATCGTGGTGCAAGATTGCGCCGCGGCCCAATGTGGCAATGTCTGCGCCGAGGTCAATCACCTTTTGGGCGTCTTGTGGGGTGGCAATTTTTCCAGCAACCGCAAGCTTTACATTGCCTCGCGGAATTGACGTGAACAACTCGAGCAACTGCTTACCTGCATGTTCTGGCTCGTGCGCTTCCTTAAATACATCCCACAGCGACATATCGATGAGATCTACTTTGCCGCTGGCAACTAGCCACGAAAACACTTCGCGAATTTCATTGACCTTCATGCCAAAGCGTTCTGGTGACAAGCGCACTGCAAGTTGTAAATCTGGCCTGCATTGTTCGCGCACGCCATCAACAATGCGCATCAACACACGAGCACGGTTTTCCAATGAGCCACCAAACTCATCAGTGCGCTTGTTGATATCGCTGGAGAGAAACTGAC
>CAITUB010000227.1 GCA_903895515.1 uncultured Acidimicrobium sp.
AATGGTGCGCAACGATTCACACAACCGCGTTGGGTCATCGGTTGCATCGCCTGCAGGAACTTCCGACAAGTTGTTTTGTGGCAAGAAACTGAGCAAGTAGCGCACGTCTTGTAAACACGACTGTTCGTCGGCGCTCACAAATGTTGCAACGCCACTCTTTGAGGCGTGGCTCATTGCGCCACCTAGTTCTTCAAGCGTTACTTCTTCGCCGGTCACTGTTTTTACAACATCTGGTCCGGTAATAAACATGTGGCTGGTTTCGCGCACCATGAAAATAAAGTCGGTCATGGCTGGTGAGTACACGGCACCACCTGCGCACGGTCCAAGGATTACCGAAATTTGTGGAATAACTCCCGATGCCTGCACGTTGCGATGGAAGATGCCGCCGTAACTGGCAAGCGACACCACGCCTTCTTGAATTCGCGCACCTGCACCGTCGTTCAAACCAATAATTGGCGCGCCAACTTTCAGCGCTAAGTCCATCAACTTGTGAATTTTTTCAGCAAATACTTCGCCGAGCGCTCCACCAAACACGGTGAAGTCTTGGCTGTACACAAACACTTTGCGTCCGTCGATGGTTCCCCAGCCGGTGATCACACCGTCGGTGTACGGGCGCTCTTCAAGACCTGCTGCATGCGCACGGTGACGCGCAAGCAAGTCGAGTTCGTGAAAGCTTTCGGGGTCGAGCAGGGTAGTAATGCGCTCGCGTGCGAGCAGCTTGCCCTTTTCGTGTTGACGCTCTACCGAGCGTGGCGAACCGGCGTTGTAAGCCTGTTCTTTGCGGGCTTGAAGGTCTTGCAGTTTGGCGTCCATGGCGTTGCTACTCACGCGCTAGACGCTAGTGCCCAAGCGGGGTTCAGCCGCCGACGGTAGTGGTAGTAACTGCTGGAACTGTTGTCTCAGGAACAGTGGTTTCGGGGGTGGTCGACTGCACCACGGTAAGCGTGGTGGCAAGTGGAACCATTTCACCCGTGGTGGTGGCGCCCGTGACTTCAATGGACCACACGCCGGCCACCTTCAAATTGAAGAGTCCGTCGTAAGCAACAATGGCTGCGCCACGACGCTTCAACGGCACGTTGATTTCGATGCCCTCGAACGCTGGGTCTGGTGGAATCAACTTGATGGTGAAGTTGTTGACGCGCTTGGGGTTCAACAATTCAATACGCATGGCATTCGTGCCAGTTGTTGCTGGCGAAATAGACAACACAATGTGGAAGCGATCGTTTTGTAGTTCTTCACGAAACTCATAGGCAACACTCGACTTAATGACTGCAGCATTTGCTTGTGGTGGCTTCATGGGAATCATCCACGATGTGAGTGCAAGCACCACAATGCCGATGACGATTTCTGCAGTCAGAACGCGGCGCAACCGCCAAGCCATTTTTCCAGTCAGGTTTTCAATGCGCGCAAACTTGGTAGCGACGAAATTCTTCAGCATTAACGCAAGGAAAATCATGAGTGCGCTAAACACCATGCCCAAAATTCCAAGTCGGCCATGACCAGAAGTGAAAATTGCTAAACCGTCAAGTAACAGCATTTGAATGAATCCGGTGATTACGCCAACGATCATGAGTGGTCCAGAAATTTTGGTGAAACCGAGCACCGCTTGCACAAGGTCGGAATCGCCTGGGCCAGTGAGCACTGTGCGCACCAACAAAATCATTCCGCCTAACCACAATCCAATGCTGAGAGCGTGTCCAACGCCGAACACATAGTTCAAGAACGAAACGTTCTGGCCAACTCGAGTTAATCCATACGTTGCCATCATCAAGGTGACGATGGTGAGCGCAGGAACTTGTGTTGTTGGGTCAACGATCTTTTCCGGGTCAAATGCAACCCAAAACGCTGCAGCAACTAACAAAAATCGCAAAATCAATATTGCGCCAGCACTACCACCTGTGTGACCAAACCAACTGAACGGGCTAAGCGCGCTTGCAAACCCGTCGTTGGAATGACGGAACGTATTCATGGCCACGATTAAGTACATGGTCACAATCGAAAGCAACCACGTCAGTTTGAAGAAGCGCAAACAAATTGGGTACTCGGTGCCTTCTGGCCACGCGAGCAACATCAAAATCAGTCCGCCAAATAATGCAGACACAAACAAGTACTCGGCAATGCGCAATAAGCCCAACACGATTCCGGTCTTGCGACCAGCACCTGAAAACGTGGTCACCGTTTCGCCAATTGCTGTCACCGTTTCACCAGGCGAAACAACCGTGGTTTCAGTTGCAACGGCGGTGTTGTCTTGGGTGACGTTAAGCGCAAATGCAATCGACCCTGCCGAGTTCGACGATGCGATGCTCCACTTAATAACGCACTGACCGTTTTCGGGTTGTTGACCTTGTAATGGAATACCAAAAACCAAATTGTCTTGTGTGACGGGCGGGTTTAATGCGACCGCGATATCGGCGTTCGGTCCACACAAGAGTTCAGCCTTCAATTCGCCTTCCACTACGGATCGGAAGTTGAGTTGGATCGATTTTGGATACACCTGCAACGTGGAACCCGAAGCAGGGTTCGACGAAATGACTTCGTTAGGGCCAGCAGCGGCAAATGCTGGGGGAGCAAACGTGCCGGCGACCGCGGCAAGGAGGCCAAGGCCACACACCAAGCGGACCGATTTACGGCGTAGAACAGGCAGGATTTTCGTCATGGCGTCACCTAGACGGTAGCCAAATCTGACCGTGAACCACCTCGTAGGTAGGCTCGCAGGCAATGGCTGTCCAATCTCTTTACCGTCGCTATCGCCCTCGTCGCTTTGACGAACTGAAGGGTCAAGAGCATGTGGTCCGCGCCCTGCGCAATGCCGTCATCAATCATCGCGAAGGCCAGGCCTATTTGTTCTCTGGCCCACGTGGCACGGGCAAAACCTCAACGGCTCGCATTCTGGCCAAGGTGTTGAACTGCGAGTCGCCTGAAGAAGGCGAGCCATGCGGCATTTGTAACTCGTGCGGTTCCATCGACAGCGGTAACTCATACGACGTTCTAGAACTGGACGCTGCCAGTAACAACGGTGTCGAAAACATGCGTGACCTCATTGAGCGCTCATCGCTTGGCAACCCTGGTCGCCACCGCGTATTTATTTTGGACGAAGTGCACATGTTGTCCAAGGCAGCAGAAGCAGCTTTGTTAAAAACGCTTGAAGAACCACCACCACATGTGGTGTTTGTGTTGGCAACTACCGACCCGCAGAAGGTGAGCGAAACCATTCGCTCGCGCACGCAGCACTTGCAATTTCATTTGCTGCCATTGCACGACCTCGAAGAACATGTGCGTTGGGTTATCAAAGACGCCAACTTAAAAGTCAGCGAAGACGCAATCGCACACGTGCTTGTACAAGGCGGCGGTTCTGCGCGCGACACGTTGTCGGCACTTGAACTGATTGCAGCTGGTGGCGGCGAAGTTGGCGAGCAGATGTCATCTGATGAATTCATTGAAGCCATCAGCGAACAAGACCCAGCGCGCGCACTTGCAGCAACTGCTTTTTCCATTCAGCAGGGCAACGACCCGCGATCGCTGACCGAAGAGATCGTTCGCCACTTACGCGAGTGCTTCTTGTCGCTCATGGCGCCAGAACTGGTGCAATTGCCCGAGCAACGCGCAACAATCGTTGCCGATCAAGCGCGCAAACTCGGTGCAAGCACATTGGTGCGCAGCATTGAAGTATTGGGCGAATCACTCATTGAAATGCGCCATGCACCCGATGCACGTTTGTTGCTCGAAGTGTCATTGGTAAAACTGACCAACCAAACGTTGGGTGGCGATATCGCTGCAATCATTGGTCGTCTCGAGCGTTTGGAAGCTGGTGTTGTTCGCACAGCCGATGCAACTGGCCCAGTTGCAAAACCTGTTCCAACAAACCCTGCAACGGGCAAAGTGCAAGTAGGTGGCAAGGCGCGCATGCCACAAGCCAACACACCTGCACCTGTTGCGCAACCAGCAGTTGCCACACCTGCGTCTGCGCCAGCGCCTGCACAACCAACGAAGCCATCAGAGCCAGCATCCGATTCACAAGTAATTGCGAAATGGCCCGAAGTACTCACCGGCTTGAAGCCATTTGTACGTGCGTTGTATTCGGCTGTTACTCCGCAATCGTGCAATGACACCACGTTGTCGTTAGCCGCGCCAAACGAAATGCATATGAAGAAAGCACAGGAACATATTCCTGTCGTTGTGACACAACTCGAAATGGTTACCGGTCGCACGCT
>CAITUB010000228.1 GCA_903895515.1 uncultured Acidimicrobium sp.
GGATCAGGCGAGTAGCGGGAAAGGAGCGCATCGACCACACCACTTTTTGCGAGCGCTCCTCATATGAACGTTTCGCTGAACTGCAGTCCTTCGGTTAGCAAGATGGACAGCCCCAACTCCGCCCGCTTCCATTTCGTCGAATCGGGGAGACATCCCGACGACAATGCCGGCCGGGGGGCTGCAGTACAGCGAAGCACCGTACGAGCGAGTACACGCAGATGAGCGTCGAGAACTTCTTATGAACTCACTAGCAGCCAACTCAACGTTCAATCATGAGCCAGTGATGGCCAATGAAATCACTGAACTCTTCGGTGCAGTTCCACACGGTGTGGTCGTGGACGCAACGTTGGGCGGGGCAGGCCACACAATGCGACTGCTCACTACGTATCCGTGGATGAGCGTGTTTGGAATTGACCAAGACCCAATGGCCATTGAGCATGCGCGTAAGGTTTCGCCGCAATTCGATGGACGACTGATGTTTCATCAAGGTCGCTTTGATGGAGTGTCCGAATTTTTGCAGATGCATCATGTGCCAGAAATTTCTGGCGCTCTGTTCGACCTAGGTGTTTCTTCGCCGCAGTTCGACGAGGCAGATCGCGGGTTTTCGTATCGCAACGACGGCCCTCTCGACATGCGAATGGATACCACGCAAGAGTTCAGTGCACTTGATGTGGTGAACGGTTATGAAGTTCAGCAGCTGGCCGATGTATTGCGCGACCATGCAGATGAGCGTTTTGCTTTCCGTATTGCCAAGGCAATAGTTGCCGCACGTCCAGTAATGACCACTTCAGCACTCGCAGAAATTGTCGCTAATGCAATTCCGGCACCAGCACGCCGCACAGGTGGTCATCCAGCAAAGCGCACGTTCCAAGCAATTCGAATTGAAGTAAACAAAGAACTCGAAATTTTGCCGAAGGCAATTTCGGACGCAATTGCTGCCACGCAAGTTGGCGGTCGAATCGCTGTGTTGTCATATCACTCAGGTGAAGACCGCATTGTGAAGCAAGCTTTCCGTGATGCCGAGACTCGTCCAGGCGTAACCACCATCGCATCACCGTTTCAACACCATTTGTCCTCGGGCAAGTTGGTGAAGAAGGTGCGCGTTGCAGAACATGCATCTGCAGAAGAAATTGAACGCAACCCTCGCGCATCGTCTGCGCGACTCAGGGTTATCGAAAAGGTCGGCTGCTGAGATGGCGTTAGCGATCAACACAGAACGGGTGCCGCAACGGCGACCACGTGGTGAACAATCGATACCCCCTGAACGCCATCTCACAGTCATCCCTGGTACGTCAAAGCGAACCATTTTGTTCTTCAGCACCATGGTGCTTGGGCTATTCGTTGTGGTGTCGTCAGTGATTGGTCTGCAGGCGTACATCGCAGGACAACAATTGAAGTTGGATCATCTGACGAGTGAAATATCACTGTCACGTCAGTATCACGATGAATTGCGTCAGCAGCGAGCTGCATTGTTGGCTCCTGAGTATCTTCGCGAACAGGCAATGGCCATGATGATGACACCAGGTCTTGGTTCGAAGTTCGTAGAAATACCACAAGATGTGGTTGCATCAGTCGTGATCTCGACTGGGAAGATGAACCCGGCGTTTGCGGATCCATCGAATATCGCATCGTTGAATCCACTCGCCAATTTGGGCGTAGCGCAAAATGAGGTGACGCAGCCATGAGTATCGCTGCCGGATCCCGCGGACGTCGTCACGAGCCACAACGCGCTGGCGACATGGCTCGTGCGGCTGCACGGCAAACCGTACGAACGCTGACAGAAGACCTCAAGCCAGGAAAAATCTCGCATCGCTTGGCGTATGTGCGAATTGCTGTGTCGCTGATGTTGTGTGCGATGTTGTTGCGCACGGGCTACTTGCAAACGATTGGGTCGGGTCAATATCGCGATGCGAGTGTTTCCCAGCGCACACGGGTGAACACGGTGTATGCCGAACGTGGGTCCATTCTTGATCGCAATGGTCTTGAACTTGCAATACCAGTTCCGCTGCGCACGGTGTATGCAGACCCGCGTGAAGTTGTAGACGCAGTTGGAACAGCTCACGCAGTTGCCGCGTTGTTGGGGATGAATCCTGAAGCAGAAGTTGCACTTGCGGAAAAGTTGCAAGATAAGACGAAGAGTTTCACCTACATTGCACGTCAGGCTTCACAAGAAGTTGCTGACTCGCTCATCGCGCTGGAGCTGCCGGGCGTGTCGGCGTACAACGAATCTGGTCGCGAACTGACAAGTGACGGGTTGCGCGCTTTGGTCGGTCGCACCGACCCAGACGGACTCGGAACTTCTGGACTTGAAAAGCAATTCGATATTTTGCTCGCTGGTGTGAACGGACGACAAGTGCGCGAGGTGAGTGCAAAGGGCCAGTCCATTCCGGCCACGCAAGACAACAGCGTTGCGGCAATTGCTGGAAAAACCTTGGTGACCACCATTGATCGCAATATTCAGTTCCAGGTTGATGGCATTTTGGCTCAGCAGGTAGCGCGCCTCCAGGCGCGAAGCGGAACTGCGATCGTGATGGATTCTGCAACGGGCGAAATTTTCGCAATGTCAACACTGCGCTTAAACGAAGACGGCACATATTCAGCCGATTCGGGAAACATCGCTGCCGTTGAAGCAAACGAACCTGGCTCGGTAGCAAAGGTATTCAGCATTGCTGCTGCAATCAACGAAGGCAAGGTTGACCCAACGACGGTGTTCAATGTTCCACCAACGTTTATTGCAAACAAGGGAACGAAATGGCAGCAGCCAATCAACGACGCTTATCCACACGGATTAGAAGACATGTCCGTTCGAAAAATCATTGTTGATTCATCAAACGTGGGAACGCTGATGATCGGACAAACTATTGGTTCGGATACGTTGCACGATTATTTGAAGTCGTTTGGATTTGGCGCAAAGTCAGCAATTGATTTCCCTGGAGAAACAAAGGGAATCCTGCAATCTGCAGACAAGTGGGCGGGTGCCAAGAAATTCACTACGTCGTATGGTTACGGTTATTCGGCAACAGCCTTGCAATTGATTGCAGGAGTAAACGTGGTCGCAAATAATGGAAATTATGTCGCACCTCGATTGGTGACGGCAACAGTGACGAAGGACGGCCTGAATGAGCCGATTGCTGCAACTGAACAGCACGCTGTCATCACTCCAGAAACCGCTGCGACGATGCGCTCGCTAATGACCGATGTTGTGTGCTTCGGAACTGCAACTCTTGGAAAAGTTCCTGGCATGACTGTTGCAGGAAAGACCGGAACCGCTTACAAGCGTCAAGACAACGGAACATATGTTGCAGACGATGGTTCACGCTCGTACTTCGCAAGTTTCATCGGATTCATTCCTGCACAGCAACCACGATTCACCGTGTTGGTGTCGATTGACGAACCAAATGCTGACTCGATGGATCGCTTCGGTGGAACTGCAGCCGCTCCAGTATTCGCAAACATCGCACAAGTACTCATTAGCGAACTCGATATTCGTCCAACTGCAGCCGATCTCGGTTGTCCAAAAGAGCGTCCAGCAGAGCTCGGACCAAAGCACTAGCCATGGGCGCATCGCCGGCCGCGACCGGCCAGATGACATTGCATCATCTGGTGAACTCCGCACAACTCGGCGAGCACGGATTATTGGTTGAACTGGTTGGCGGCGATGTTGTCATTGCCGACGTCACGCATGACTCGCGACAGGTTCGTGCCGGTGCATTGTTCTGCTGTGTCGATGGCATGCAGGTGAATGGTCATGAATTTGCACAACAGGCCGTAGATGCCGGTGCATCAGCACTGCTTGTGGATCACGCATTGTCAATTGACGTTCCGCAAGTTGTGGTAACCGATGTGCGTCACGCAATGGGTCATGTGGCTGCTGCGCTGTATAACTTTCCGAGCTCAAGAATGCATGTGGTCGGCGTAACCGGAACGAATGGGAAGACGACGACGGCACATCTGCTTGCAGAGATTTTGCGAGCACATGGATGGAAAACCGAAGTCATAGGAACCCTGACAGGTGCTCGAACCACTCCAGAATCAACTGACTTGCAACGAACGCTGAGTGAGTGTGAGCGCAATGGTGTGCAAGCAGTAGTTATGGAAGTGACATCCCATGCATTAGAGCTGCATCGCGTAGCGGGAACGACTTTTCAAGTGGCCGTGTTTACGAATCTGTCTCAAGACCATTTGGATTTTCATCACACCATGGAAAGGTATTTCGCAGCCAAGGCAAAATTGTTTGCGAAAGAATATTCGGCATGCGGTGTAGTCAATCGTGACGATGTGCATGGCCAACTTCTACTCGACACGATGACTATTGATTCAATGTCGTTTGGAATGAGCGACGTTGCTCATGTGCAGATGGATGCTCGTCATATTGAATACGAAATTGACGGCGTTCATATGCGCGCGCAGTTGGGCGGGCAGTTCAACGTGATGAATTCGCTCGCCGCGGTATCTGCAGCCCGTGCACTTGGCGTTTCACTGGCAGAGATTGCTGATGGACTTGGTCGTGCTACCGCTGTACCTGGCCGATTTGAATCGATTGATGCGGGGCAATCCTTCGATGTGATTGTGGATTACGCGCACACACCAGATGCGTTAGAACGAGTGCTTGATTCTTCACGTTCATTGATGAGCGAGGATGGGAAGCTGATTGTGGTGTTTGGTTGCGGAGGTGACCGTGACACTGAAAAGCGTCAGCCGATGGGTGAAATCGCAGGCACAAAGGCAGATGTTGTAGTGATTACTTCTGACAACCCTCGATCTGAGTCTGGGGCTGAGATTGCTGCACAGATCAATGCTGGAGTAAGAGCAGCAGATTCGCATAAAGTGCTGAGCACTGAATTAGATCGTCGTGCCGCTATTGGCAAGGCGTTTTCCATTGCACGCCCCGGAGATGTTGTTGTGATTGCAGGAAAGGGTCACGAAAACACTCAAACCATTGGAACTGAAATTTTTCCGTTTAGCGACGCACAAGTCGCTCGTGAACTTCTAGGAGCTCAATCATGATTGCCGTATTAATCGCTGGTGCCGTAGGAATGTTGGTATCACTAGCTGGCACGCGCGCGCTCATTTCATTTTTTCAGCGCTTGGGGAAAGGCCAACCAATTCTTGGTGCCGAAGACCACGGTCCTGCACATCAAATGGCCAAACAGGGAACACCGACGATGGGTGGAATTGCCATTCTGCTAGCTGGTTTCTTGGGCTGGCTGGTTGCTCACTTGCGAGATGGACTTCCATTTTCAGACCAAGCGGCAATTATTTGGCTTTCGGTATTCGTGTTGGCAACGATCGGATTCCTTGACGACTTTCTAAAAGTTCAACGTCAGCACAATCGTGGAATTTTCTGGAAGAAAAAGGGTTGGATCACGTTCGGAATCACCGCGGTACTGATGTTCATCTTGGCGTCAACCACTGGCGTCGCTCAAACCATTTCGTTCACTCGCGCAATGAGTCCAGGCTGGCATTTGTCTGGTCCGTTATTTATTGCCTGGACAGCCATCATGGTGTGGAGCACGACGAATGCAGTCAATGTCACGGACGGTTTAGATGGACTAGCTGCTGGCTCGGCACTCTTTGGTTTCTTGGCCTTCACCATCATTGCGTATTGGGCTTTTCGTAACCCGCGTATCTACGACATGGTGAACCCGCTCGATCTAGCAGTGCTCTCGGCAGCTCTTGCTGGGGCATGCGGTGGGTTCCTGTGGTGGAACGCGGCACCTGCCCGAATATTTATGGGCGATGTCGGTGCGCTTGGGTTGGGTGCTGCCCTTGGAACATTGGCAGTTACCACGAATACACATTTGATGTTGCCAATTATCTGTGGCATCAACGTGTTCGAAGCCGGTTCGGTTGCCGTGCAAATGGGCGTGTTCAAAGCTTCGGGCAGGAAGAAGCGATTGCTCAAGATGTCGCCGATTCACCACCACTTCGAATTGAGTGGCTGGCCAGAAACCACCGTCATCATTCGATTCTGGATCATCTCAGGAATTTGTGTTGCAACAGCTGTTGCAATCTTTATCGCCGACTTCACCAATCAAGTGTCACGATGACCCAAGGCTCCCCATCAACCTTCGTATTTGGGTTGGCTGTAGCGGGGCGCGCGGTTGCTACGTCGCTGCGTGAGCGTGGCGCTGAAGTCGTAGTTGGTGATGACAAGTTGACCGATGAACACAGATCATTCGCTCAGTCAATTGGTGCGCGCGTAGTGGACATTGCTCGCGATGGGGAATTGCAGCGCGTGATGAGTTCGGTGAGTGTGCTTTCTCCTGCGCCAGGTGTTGCTGAAAACCACGGAGTCATTCGTAGCGCGCGTGAAAATGGAGTTTCCATTCAGTCAGAAATTGAAATTGCCTATCGCATGGAACTGCTTCGTAGTGATGGCCCGCGACCGATGGTGGCAATTACCGGAACTGACGGCAAGACCACAACGACGTTGATGGCCAATGCGATGCTGCGTTCGGCAGGATTGCGTTCTGAGGCAGTGGGCAACACCGAAGTGCCACTCATTGAGTCGCTTGCTACCGAAGCGCAGGCCTTTGCAATTGAGTGTTCAAGTTTTCGTCTCGAGCACACCGAGCTATTTCGAGCCCAAGCTTCAGCTTGGTTGAACATTGCACCAGATCACTTGGACTGGCACAGCAGTTATCAAAAATATTTTGATGCCAAAGCAAAGATGTGGGCGAATTGCCTACCAACCGATGTTGTAGTTGCTCCCATTGAAGATGTAAACATTTGTGCAGTGGCTCGTGCGAGTGCTGCTCGCGTGGTCACGTTTGGTGCTGCCGATGGCGACTATCGCGTTGTCGGAAACGAATTGTGCGGACCGTCCGGCCCAATCATGAACGTTTCGCGCATGAAGCGTTCATTGCCACACGATGTGACCAATGCGCTCGCAGCAGCGGTGTGTATGGAGAGTGGACTTGCAAGTGCTGAACATGTAGCGCGCGCGTTGGAACAGTTTGAAAATGCACCGCACAGAATTCAGTTTGTTGCCGAGATTGGTGGTGTGCGCTGGTTCAACGATTCGAAGGCAACAAGTCCACACGCGGCGAGCGTGGCGTTGCGCGCATTCGACAGCATTGTGCTCATTGCTGGAGGAAAGAACAAAGGGCTTGATCTTTCGCAGATGGCAAGTGAACCGCATCGGATGAGGGCTGTTGTTGCCATTGGTGCATCTGCAGACGACATTGCGCGAGCCTTTAGCGGTGTATGCACCGTAGTGAAAGCCGAGAACATGAACTCTGCTGTTGTACAAGCAAACGAGCTATCGCGTAATGGCGATGTCGTTGTCCTGTCGCCGGGATGCACCAGTTACGACTGGTACTCAAACTACGGTGAACGTGGCGATGATTTCATGAAATGCGTTCGTGAACTATCAGGAAATACTCGCTAGGAGGGCACTGTGGCAACAAACGTTTCAACTTCGCTAACACCGGCTCAACGTCGCCGCGCTGTGCTCGACAAAAAAGGTGTCGGCACTACGCGTCGCTTAACTACCGCAGCGCCAAACAAAGTGTTCTGGGGAATTCTCGCCGTCACGTCGTTGCTTACGGTGTTCGGATTGATGATGGTGTTGTCGGCAACTTCTATTGAGGCTGTGAACAGGGGAGGCTCGCCGTGGGCAATGTTCCAGAAGCAGTTCATGTGGGCGATATTTGGTTTGTTTGCAGGAATCACCACATATCGCATGCCGTATCACCAGTGGCACGGCATTGCTAAATACGCGCTGTGGGCTTCGTACGGGCTCATGGTGTTGCCTCTCGTTCCAGGATTGGGATTGGAAATTAACGGTGCGCGCGCGTGGGTGGCTCTAGGTCCAATTCGTTTTCAACCTTCCGAAGTGCTGAAGGTAACCATGTTGTTGTATTGCGCAAGCGTGTTGTCGCGGAGGCGTGCTGAAATGGCAAATTGGGAACGCACGCTGAAGCCAGTGATGTTGGCCTGGGCAATCACTGTGACGTTGTGCGTGTTGTTACAAAAAGATCTTGGCGCTGCAATTGTGTTTACGTGCATCGTGATGGCGACTCTGTTCATAGCGGGGGCGCCAATTCGATGGATGGTGACGATGACTGGGGCTTTCACCGTTGTGTCACTTGTGTTGATCGCATCCAGTTCGCGATTGCAACATCGTTTTTTCTCATATTGGGATCTCGAAGCAAACAAAGGCCACTGGGCATACCAAGTGTGGCAATCCGTTTTAAGTATCGCTAATGGTGGAATTGCTGGAGTTGGCGTAGGCCAAGGAACTGGCAAGTGGGGTTACGTTCCACTAGCGCATAGCGATTTTATTTTTGCAATCATTGCCGAAGAGTTTGGACTCATTGGAACCGTTGGCGTCATCGGTGGTTTCATCGTGCTGTTGTCGCTTGGCATGCAAGCAGCCAAGGGTGCTCGCGACCATTACGGAGCGCTTCTTGCCGGTGGAATCACAACATGGCTCTGCGTACAAGCACTCATCAATATCGGAGGCGTTATCGGCGCAATGCCAGTAACTGGACTCACCTTGCCACTCATGTCTTACGGTGGATCTTCACTGTTTATGACGATGGCAGCTGTCGGTCTGTTGCTGAACGTTGCGCGTAATATGAAGTAGGTCATGGTCGCCCCCACTTCAACTACTTTTGCCGTAATTACTGGGGGCGGAACCAGCGGGCATGTGGTTCCCGCAATTGCTATCGCCGAGCTCCTTGTCGATGCCGGACATGACCTGTCGTCGCTGCACTACGTGGGTTCAAACCGCGGGGCCGAGGTATCCATGATTCCTGCGCTTGGCTTAGCTCATACATTTCTTGCAGTTGACGGTTTGCAGCGTGGGCTGTCAGTGTCCAAAGTAAAACGCAATGTGTTGATGGTGCCCACCATGTTGAGCGCGCTCGGTGCGGCAAAAGCATTGCTGAAGCAATTGCAACCACAGGTAGTCATTTCTGTTGGTGGGTACGCAAGCATTCCTACATGTCGCGCTGCTCGAAAACTGCGCATTCCTGTCGTCACGTGTTCGTACGATCGCAGGCCAGGTCTTGCAACCTCGTTGCAGTCGCGGTATGCGGCTGTAACGGCAGTGGCGTATTCGCCGAGCAAATTGCGCAATGCAGTTGTCACAGGTGCTCCTGTGCGACGTAACTTGCGAACTGCCGATGTTCACGCGCTGAGAAATAGCGCTCGTGATTCGCTTGGAATTTCTGCAAGTGCACGCGTGGCTGTGGTGATGGGTGGTTCGCTTGGATCAGCCGTGCTCAACTCTGCGACCGAACATTTAGTGCAGAGCCTGCGCGGAACTGAACATACGTGTGTCATTCATATTGCTGGTGAGCGCTTTATGAATTCGGTGCAACTTCCGGTCACCCTGCATCACGGCAACGGGTCGTTGTCGTATTCGCGTATTGCTTATTCGAACGACATGATCACGATGTACGCAGCTGCCGACGTGGTGGTGTGCAGGGCGGGTGCAAGCACCATTGCCGAGGTGTCAACCGTAGGAGTGTGTGCGGTGATCGTGCCATGGAAAGACGCAGCTGAAAATCACCAGTTAGTCAACGCGAAGTGGCTCACCGACCGCGGAGGCGCGGTATTGCTTGAAGAGGAAAATCTCAGTGCACACGAGTTTTCACAACTGGTGACCGAGTTGCTTCGCGATGACGACCGTAGAGCAGCAATAGCCAGTCGCGCCCGCGAACTGGGCGAGGTGCATCGTCAGAGTTCAATGGCCAGTGTGATCGAACACGCAGCACAGGCGCAACCGTGATGTCAACTACAGCGCATCTAGATCTAGCAATGAAGCAACGAATTCATGTTGTTGGTGTGGGTGGTCCTGGGATGAGTGCGATCGCCCAAGTGTTGATTGAAATGGGTCATCACGTTTCAGGAAGCGACATTAAGGAATCAGAGACGATTGAACGACTGCGTGGAATTGGCGTTGTTATCAACATTGGCCACGATGCCGGTGTGGTTCACCACTGCGATGCGGTGACAGCATCGACAGCGATTCCCGCCAAGAATGTGGAATTGACTGAAGCGCTCAACATCGGTGTCCCGGTACTCACCAGAGCACAGATGTTGGCTGCAATTTGCAGACAAAAACTTTCTGTTGGAGTTGCGGGTACGCATGGCAAGACCACCACGTCGTCAATGCTGATGGCAGTGATGCGGGAAGCGCAACTGCATCCAAGTTTCATCATTGGTGGAGATGTGCGAGGAATTGGCAGTGGGGCATCGTGGGGTAGTGGCAAATACTTGGTTGTTGAAGCCGATGAAAGCGACGGAACGCACGAACAGCTTCCACTTGGGGCAGCAATCGTCACCAACATTGACGTTGACCATCTTGATCACTTCGCAACGTTTGACAACGTGGTTGAAAGTTTTGGCAGATTTCTCGATGGTATTGACGGACCAAAAGTCGTGTGTGCCGATGATGAATCGCTCGTACAGCTTGCATCGACGCGTGGCGTGACGACGTATGCGCTTCATGCTCCAGCACGGTTTACTGCCCACAACGTGAAGTTCTTGGAAGGCGGGTCGACTTTTGATGTGCGTCATCAGGAAGTTGCGGGCGATGCCGGAGTCGAGCTTGGATGCGTACATTTGCAGTTGCGCGGAGAACACAATGTGTCGAACGCATTGGCGGTGATTGCACTCTCGGCACTTCTTGGGATTGATTTCGACGTTTGTGCAACAGCGCTGTCTGAATTCTCTGGTGTGGCCCGAAGATTCGACCAACGAGGAACCGATGACGGAGTGGTGTTCGTGGATGACTACGCGCATCTACCAACTGAAATTTCTGCTGTGTTGTCAAGTTGTACAGATGAATCTGACACGTGGACTCGTGTGGTGGCTGTGTTCCAGCCCAATCGATTCAACCGCATGGAGCACATGTCGGATGCTTATGCCGACTGCTTTGCACATGCTGATCACGTGGTGATCACTGACATTTATTCTTCAGGTACAGCTCCAATTGCTGGAGTTACTGGCAAACTTGTCGTCGATGCCATCGTTCGCGCGAATCCACAAATGTCAATTGCTTGGAAGCCGACGCGTGCTGAATTGATTCAGCATCTTGCCGTTGAGCTGCGTTCTGGTGACATGTGCATCTCTATGGGATGTGGCGATATTGAAACTCTTCCCGACGAAGTGATGGCCGCGCGTCGCGCATTGCGAGGAGACGCGTGAGTACGCCACATCAACTTCGCCGTCCAGCATCGCCAGAGGCGATTGATCACGCCTTTGGCCTGTTCAATGCAAAGGCCAAACGAAATGTTGATCTATCGCAATACACCACATACAAAGTTGGTGGCACTGCAGCGCTGCACATGACAGTTGCATCGATTGATGATTTGTACCTCGTGAGTGCGGTTCTCGCCGAAGTCGAACTTCCCATTTTGGTCATTGGTCGTGGAAGCAATTTGCTGGTCTCCGATTCTGGGTTTCAAGGTTTGGCGTTGACCATTGGCGGACTGGCTGACTATGTGGACTTGCCGAATCGTGAAGAAGACCCCGACGTTGAACCGATTGCGTTGTTCGGTGGGTCTGTTGCTCTGCCTGTTGCTTCGCGACAAAGTGTTGCGCGTGGTCTAACGGGTTTTGAGTGGGGAGTAGGTGTTCCTGGATCAGTCGGCGGAGCGGTGCGCATGAATGCTGGCGGCCACGGTTCAGACATGGCTTCGTCGCTTACTTCTGTGCGCATGTTTCATTTGCGCAAGGGACTTGAAGCCCATGTGAATGCAGTGGATCTCGGACTTCGATTTCGTGGCTCCGCGCTAGACGATCATCATGTAGTGCTCAGTGCAACCGTTGATCTTGAATGGTCGAAGTCGCAAGAAGCATCAGAGGCTGAGTTGCAAGAAGTGGTGCGCTGGCGTCGGGAGAATCAACCAGGTGGACAAAACGCAGGCTCGGTGTTTGTTAACCCTGAACCGGGCAAGGTGTCTGCTGGGGAAGTGATCGACGAACTTGGAATGCGTGGACTGCGCGTTGGTTCGGCTCAGGTTTCTGAAAAGCACGCCAACTTTATTCAGGCAGATGAAAATGGCAGTGCGCACGATGTTGTTGCGCTGATGGCAGAAATCCGTCGTCGGGTGCGCGACGAGCGCGGGTACGTGTTGCGCAGTGAGATTCGACTTGTCGGATTCGAAGATGCGACGGATCCGGCAATCGTGGAGCTGCTCAACAAAGACTCCGAAGTTGGCGTTTCTACTATTCGACTCGAACAGGTCTTTGATAAATCTTCTACCGGCAATGAAACCACCGATGGAACGATTCCCGCCTCAGTGTTGAGTGGTGAAGTGATTCGAATTGTCGACTCTGATGTGTCGGAAGAAGTGCTCGACGAGTTGCGAGAGGCATTTGGTCGCGACGCAACGCGAGACATCACTCGTGATGCGACCATCGTTCCCATCACCAGCGCAACGAGCAATCCAACATCGTCGACGAAGGTTCCCGATGCAGAACCTGTGGTGCCAGCCGAACGTGTAGTGATTGTCGATGATGATCTGCGAATTGTGACCGATGACGACTTCCCGGCAGACACCATGTCGCAGAGCGTGCACCGCGCACCAACATCTACTCGTGTAGCAATTTTTGATGACGAACTAATGCCAAGTGGAGAGATTGATTCTGACGGCAGTGTAAGCGGAGCCGTCATCATCGATGGCACGGCATGGACCGAACTTTCGCCGCTTCGTCGTTTCATAAATGGTGCAAAGCAACTGGTCAACATGCGCGGCGTTAATCGTCGCAAGCAACTACTTGTTGTTGGTGGTTCGCTAGTCGCCTTTGTGGTTTTTGTACTCATTGTGCTTGCCTCACCAATCGTCGCCGTGCGCAACATTGATATTGAAGGCGTGAAGTACGCGAACTCCACATTGATCGAAACTGTGTCAAAGAGTTTGCGTGGCAAGTCGGTACTCACCGTTGACACCAATGCTGCGCAGAAATTGTTGGAGACCGATCCGTGGATCGAGTCAGTCCGGATCAAGACGTATTTGCCGGGACGTGCTGTCATCGAAATTAACGAGCGCGTGCCAGTTGCTTGGTTCTTAGGTGTAGATAACCAGGGCAGGGTGATTGATCAAGACGGTCGTGTGCTTGCTGTGGTGAATGGTCGCCCAACCGAATACATGCTGATCGATGGCACTGGTCCCAATTTGATTGCTGGCGCTATGGCCTCTGAGTCCTATACGGCAGCCGCGCAATTGGCGATGTCGCTGCCAGATGAAATTCGGCCAGTCGTAAAAAGTATGGGCGTAAATGGCCCTAACCAGGTAACGATGACCCTGCTAACTGGCGCTGTTGTGAAGTTTGGTGAACCCGTAGACCTACGAAACAAGCTCGTCAATGTTGTCGTCATCCTGCGCCGTCAAGACATCAACCAGATTGCGGGTATCGACGTGTCGTCGGGAACCCCCGTTGTGTCCTCGCCCTAAGTAGTCCCTCATGCGAGGCTTCCCATACGGGGAGTGTTGGTCAACTAGCCTCGTGAAGAGCGCCATTTAGGGCGTTTCGCATATATCGAGTAATCGTTAACGGAGGCATGAACAAAATGGCTGGAGCACCGCACAACTTTCTTGCAGTGATCAAAGTGATTGGCGTGGGCGGCGGCGGTATCAATGCCGTGCAGCGCATGATCGACTCCGGAATGAAGGGTGTTGAGTTCATCGCAATTAACACTGACGCACAGGCGCTCATGATGAGTGACGCAGAAGTGAAGATCGATATCGGCCGTGAATTTACTCGTGGTCTTGGTGCAGGTAGCGATCCTGAAGTTGGTCGTGAAGCAGCAGAATCAAGTCGCGCAGAAATTGAAGAACTTGTTGCTGGCGCAGACATGGTGTTCATCACTGCAGGTGAAGGTGGCGGAACAGGAACTGGTGCCGCTCCGGTCATTGCAGAAATTTCGCGCGCAGCGGGTGCACTCACCGTTGGCATCGTGACACGCCCATTTAATTTCGAAGGTCGTCGTCGTGCGTTGCAAGCAGAAGCAGGAATTTCCAAGCTTCGTGAAAAAGTGGACACTCTGATCGTGATTCCAAACGAGCGCTTGCTCACCATTTCAAGTGACAAGACCAGTTTGTTGGCAGCGTTTGCAACAGCAGACCAGGTGCTGCTCGATGGCGTAGTGGGAATCACCGGGTTGATCATGACCCCAGGTCTGATTAACACCGACTTTGCTGACGTGAAAATGATTCTGAAGAATGCTGGAACGTCACTGATGGGAATCGGTCGTGGAACGGGAGACAATCGTGCAACGGTTGCTGCGAACGCCGCAATCAACTCGCCGTTGCTGGAATCCTCTGTTGAAGGTGCTCGCGGAATCTTGTTGAACATCGCTGGTCCTTCAGATCTCGGATTGTTCGAAGTGAACACTGCATCAGAAATCATCCATGCAGTTGCACACCCAGATGCAAACATCATCTTCGGATCAGTAATCGACGATGAGCTTGTTGATGAAGTGAAGATCACCGTTATTGCTGCCGGTTTCGATCGTGGAGACAACACCAGTTCACGTCAGCGCGAACCGCGTGCTGTTGACACAGGTCGCATCCCTGAACAGCGTGGAAGTCGTTTGAAAGAGTTGTTCGGTGCTGGTGAAGACCCACTGCGCGACGATGACGACGGTCTTGACGTTCCTTCGTTCTTGAAGTAACTCTCACGTTGGATCAGCGCAGTGTTAGCGAGGCTGTTGCAGCGCTGCGTAATCGAATCACCCTTGCTGGTGGAACAGACGTAGCTCTTGTAGCGGTAACGAAAACGTTTGGTTCTGATGCGTGGCGGTTTGCCAAAGCTGCAGGTTGCCAAGCAGTTGGCGAAAACTATGCCCAGGAAGTTGTTCAAAAAGCAGGTGAGGTGGCATTGTCCGACCGTTTGCCGGTGCACTTCATCGGCCAATTGCAGTCAAACAAAATCAAGCAGTTGGCTGACATTGTCGACGTTTGGCAGTCAATCGATCGGCTCTCGCTGTTAACCGAAATTGCTAAGCGAGTAACCCGGGCGGGTGTAGAGGTGATGCTCCAGGTAAATGTGACTGCTGAAGACGGAAAAGGTGGGTGCACACCTGCCGAAGTGGGAGAGTTAACCCGTGCCGCACGTGACTTGGGCCTGACAGTTTCAGGACTCATGGCGGTTGGCCCCACGAATGAAGACCCGATCGAGACCCGTTCAGCGTTTCGCACACTGCGCGCATTGGTCAATGAACATGGCTTGCAACAGTGCAGTATGGGCATGACTGGCGACCTCGAGATTGCAGTCGAAGAGGGAAGCACCATGGTGCGTGTGGGATCAGCCCTGTTTGGCAACCGTCCATCACCGCATAGGTAAGTTGTTGTAACCTCGTAGCGATGTCAATGTTTAGACGAGCTATGGATTACCTGGGCCTTGGGCCAGATGACGCATACGACGATTACGACGCTTCAATAGCCGTTGAGCGTCCATTGCCGCGCCGCCGACCAGAACCACGCGGACGTATGACCCGTCAAGAAGAAGAGTATGACGACTACGAAGAGTACGAAGATGACATGGCTGACCAGCGTGCACCTCGTGCACCACGTGGTATGAACACCCGTGCACCACAGCAGCGCGATGACTCCAGCGTGCAAGTTCGTCCGTCTACAGGCGCACAACGCGCGCAGCCAACCGTTCGACCGCTCTCAGCAAATTCTGCTCAGCCTGTTGAAGTGCGACCAACGCGCTACGACCAAGCAAAAGAAGTTGCCGATTTGTTTAAGAGTGGCAACTCGGTGTTGCTCAACATAGGTTCAGCCGACAGTGAAGTGGCTCGACGATTGCTCGATTTCACCAGTGGTTTGATTTACGGAATGCAAGGCACCATGGAAAAGGTTTCGCCTGGTGTGTTCCTGATTAAGCCATTCGGCGCAAGTTCGCCACGCGGCTGAGATGTCTATTCTTGGCATCGCGTGTGGCGCGATAACGGTTTTTACATACTTGGTATATGCGCGTGTAATTTTGTCGTGGTTTCCGGCTAATCCGACTGGTCCATTTGGTCAAATTTCGCGCATTATTTATCAAGTCACCGATCCGGTGTTACTGCCTATTAGGCGTGCGCTCCCACTTGTTGGTCCGCTCGACCTTTCGCCCATCGTGGTGGTGATCGGTTTATCTATTCTGCAGCGCATCGTTTGTCCGTAGCGGTGAACCGAGAGTAACGAAGTCGTACACTTACGCACCGTGACGTACCCGCAAGTTGATCCGCAGCCGAATTTTCCGGCAATTGAAACCGAAACGCTGAAGTTTTGGAAAGAGGACAACACCTTTGCTGCATCCGTCGAGCAGCATCCAACAACTGGCGATGCATTAAATGAATTTGTGTTTTATGATGGCCCACCGTTTGCCAATGGGTTGCCGCACTACGGTCACTTGCTTACCGGTTTCGTTAAAGATGCAGTGCCTCGATATCAGACCATGCGAGGCAAGCGGGTAGAGCGTCGCTTCGGTTGGGATTGTCACGGCTTGCCAGCAGAAGCTGAAGCGGAGCGTCAGCTCGGAATTTCAGGCACACAAGCAATTACCGATTACGGCATTGACAAGTTCAATGACTATTGCAAGGTTTCGGTGCTGCAGTACACAGCGGACTGGGAGCGCTACGTCACTCGTCAGGCACGTTGGGTGGATTTTTCGAACGATTACAAAACGCTCGACACCTCATATATGGAAAGCGTGATGTGGGCGTTTAAAACGCTGTGGGACAAGGGGCTTATTTACGAAGGCTTCCGCGTGTTGCCGTACTCGTGGGCACTGGAAACTCCGTTGTCTAATTCAGAGACGCGAATGGATGACGCTTACAAAATGGTGCAAGACCCAGCGCTCACCGTTGCCTTTGTACTGGAGTCCGGCGACAACCTGCTGGCCTGGACAACGACGCCGTGGACGCTGCCGAGCAACCTTGCTTTGGCAGTTGCGCCAGAGGTTGACTACGTTCGCGTGCGTCATAACGGCAAGGTGTACATATTGGCTGAAGCACGGTTGGCTTCGTATGCAAAAGAACTCGACGGGGCAGAAGTACTTGGCACTGTTCGCGGATCTGAACTCGTAGGTCAGCGCTACACGCCGCTGTTTCCGTATTTCGCCGATCATGCTGGAGCATTCCGCGTGTTTGGTGGTGACTTCGTTACTACCGAAGACGGAACTGGTGTAGTGCACATGGCACCGGGTTTCGGCGAAGACGACTATCAAGTGTGTAAAGACAACGGCATCGAACTTGTTGTCCCGGTAAACAGTCGAGGCGAATTCACGCAAGAAGTTCCCGACTACGCGGGCATCCAAGTGTTTGAGGCAAACCCGCTCATCATTCGTGCGCTGAAAGACCGTGGAGTGGTGTTGCGTCACGAAACGTACGATCACTCATACCCGCATTGTTGGCGCACGGGTAAGCCGCTTATCTACAAAGCGTTGAGCTCATGGTTCGTCAATGTGACAGCGGTGAAAGATCGTATGGTCGCATTGAACCAAGAAATTCGCTGGGTTCCAGAGCACCTGAAAGACGGAAGCTTTGGAAAGTGGCTGGAAAATGCGCGCGATTGGAACATCAGTCGCAACCGTTTCTGGGGTTCGCCAATTCCCGTGTGGCGCAGCGACAACCCTGAATATCCGCGAATCGATGTGTACGGAAGCGTTGCCGAACTTGAGCGTGACTTTGGTGTGAAAGTTGCCGACTTGCATCGCCCTGTCGTGGACGACTTGGTACGACCAAACCCTGATGACCCAACCGGCAAATCCATGATGCGTCGTGTGCCTGAAGTGTTGGACTGCTGGTTTGAAAGCGGATCAATGCCGTTTGCTCAAGTGCATTACCCATTTGAAAATCAAGAATGGTTTGAGCAACACAACCCTGGTGATTTCATCGTTGAATACATTGGGCAAACTCGTGGCTGGTTTTACACGTTGCACGTTTTGGCCACTGCGCTATTCGATCGTCCTGCGTTTTCGACATGTGTGAGTCACGGCATTGTGCTTGGTGATGATGGTCAAAAAATGTCAAAGAGCCTGCGCAACTATCCAGACCCGATGGGCATATTTGACAGTTACGGCGCCGATGCGATGCGTTGGTACCTGCTGTCGTCATCAATTTTGCGCGGGTCTGATTTCGCGGTTACCGAAGAAGGCATTCGCGACACCGTGCGACAAGTGATGTTGCCGTTATGGAACAGCTGGTATTTCTTGTCGCTATACGCAAATGCCGATGGCAAGTCCGGCAAGGTTGACTACTCGTCCGACAACGTGTTGGACACGTACATCTTTTCAAAATTACATCACCTCGTTGTCGACACCACGGTCAGCATGGATGCATACGACTTGTTCAATGCGTGCCAACAGGTGCGTACATTCCTCGACGTACTAACGAATTGGTATATTCGCCGCAGCCGTAATCGCTTTTGGTCTGGCGATCAACAGGCGATTGATACGTTGCATACTGTGCTCGATGTATTGACTCGAGTTGCAGCGCCGTTGTTGCCGCTGATCACCGAGCAGGTGTACATCGGTCTTACGGGAAATCGCAGCGTGCATCTCACGAAGTGGCCAGTGGCTACAGACATCCCGGTCGATAACGATTTGGTCGTTGTGATGGACCAGGTTCGCGACGTGTGTTCAACAACGTTGTCACTCCGCAAGTTGCATTCTCGTCGAGTGAGACTGCCGCTTGCCAGCCTGACGGTTGCATCGCCACTTGCTCTTGGCTTGCAGCCATTCGTCTCGATCATCACCGAAGAGGTGAACGTGCGTGAAGTGAAGCTCACCGCTGATGTTGCAGGAGTTGCGCGCCACGAATTGCAAGTGGTGCCAGCAGCACTTGGTCCACGACTTGGTGGCGATACGCAAAAAGTGATTGTTGCTGTGAAGAAGGGCGACTGGACACAGCAGGGAGATGTTGTGGTGGCCGGTGGCTACGAACTTCAACGGCATGAATATCAACTGAAGTTGCTCGCCGCGGTAGGAGATGCCGAGTCAACTGCAAGTTCTGCATTGCCCGATGGCAAGGGAGTCGTGCTGCTCGATATTGCGCTCACTCCAGAGCTTGTGGCAGAGGGAACTGCGCGCGACATTGTGCGGATTGTCCAGCAGACGCGCCGCGAGGCAGATCTTGCGGTGTCGGACCGAATTCATTTGATCCTCGGACTGCCCGACGACGTTGCCCAGCAGGTGGCTCCGTTTACCGACTACATCTGTGCAGAAACCCTTGCTGAGCGCCTGTCCTACAATACGGACGCATCACGAACCACGGACTTGGATGGGACTCCCATTTATGTTGCCGTGGAACGACTACGGTGAAGCGCCAAGTCAGGGAGGTAGCTATGCCATCAAAACCAACCAAGAAGAAACCAGTTTCCAAAAAGCCGGCAGCGAAGAAAAAGTCCATTGCCAAAAAGCCCGTAGCAAAGAATAAGCCTGCGGCTAAGAAACCCGCCAACAATAAGGCTGCAGCAGCCAAGAAGAAGGTTGAGCTCGCCAAGAAGGCTGCGCTGAAGAAGAAGATCGAAGCGAAGAAAATTGCCGACCGGAAGAAGGTTGAGCTCGCCAAGAAGGCTGCGCTGAAGAAGAAGATCGAAGCGAAGAAAATTGCCGACCGGAAGAAGGCTGAGCTCGCCAAGAAGGCTGCGCTGAAAAAGAAGATCGACGCCCAGAAAAAGATTGAGGCCAAGAAGAAGGCCGATGCCAAGAAGGCCGCCGAAGTTTTGCGTAAAAAGCAAATTCGCGAGCGCGAAATTGCAAAGAAGCAACTCGCTGCTGCAAAGAAGAAAGAGCTGGCTGAAAAGGCGAAAGCAAAGGCCATAGCCGATAAGGAAAAGGCAAAAGAGAAAATCAGGCTTGCTGCCGAAAAGCAGGCGCAACGCGAGGCTGCTGAAAAGCAAAAAATTGCCGAGCGTGATGCCAAGGAAGCAGCACGGTTGGCTGCACTTGCAGAGAAGGAAGCTGCGCGTGAAGCTGCCTTGCGTGCGAAGCGCAAACCAGAACCACCACCTCGTCCGGTCATTGTTAAGACCGAATTTCACGATGGTATTCAGGCAACCAAGGAATTTGATCTCAAGTTTTTGATCAGCCAACGTGAAGCGTTGTTGGAAAAGCGTTCACTCCTGACAAAGCAGGCAGTGCGCTTGGAAGACGAAGCCAACGCCATGATTGAAGACGTCGAAATGGGAGACGTGCAGTTTGATGAAGAGGGCGGCGAAGGGGACACCATGGTGGTGGAACGCGAACGCGACCTCATGCTGTCGGCTCAGGCTCGCCAAGAAGTGGAAGAGATTGACGGTGCGCTTGCTCGCATCGTCAGCGGTGAATATGGGTACTCCGTGCATAGCGGCTTACCAATTCCACGCGAGCGCTTGAAGGCGATTCCATGGACAACTGAATCGGTATTGGAGCGGGTCGGCGGCATCGGTCGTCGATGACCTCAGCATTTGCGCGTGTGCGCACGAGTTGGATTGGAGCATGCGCCGCATTAGCTGTGCTTGTTCTTGACATACTCACTAAAGGCTGGGCAGTTTCTGCTTTGTCTGATGGACGTGACATCCACATTTTTTGGACTCTGCACTTTGCTCTCACGCATAACGAAGGCATGGCGTTTTCAACTGGCACCAATGTGGGACCATTTATTGGCATGCTCGCAATCGTGGTGATTGCCATTTTGCTGCTCACCATGCGCAAACAGAGCAATGTTGTGTCGCTCGTTGCGACAGGCTGCATTATTGGCGGAGCGATGGGCAATGTTCTTGACCGCGTGTTTCGTGGTGACGGATTCATGGGCGGGGCAGTTGTCGATTTCATCGACTTTCGTTGGTGGCCGGTGTTTAATGTTGCCGATATCGGCATTGTGTGCGGCGCAATTGCAGTTGCGTACAGCATGATTGTTTCTCAACCCGAAGTTTTAGAAGGAACCGAATAGTGCTTATTGAAACCATTCCTGCCGCATTGCACGAACAGCGACTTGACCGCGTAGTTGCCTTGATCGCCGATATCAGTCGGGCCACTACGTCAACGCTTATTGAGTTAGGTGGCGTCACCCTTGACGGAGTTGCCGGTGTAGCCGGCAAGGTCAAAGTGCGCGAAGGTCAAGAAGTCACGATCAACACCTCGATGATTCCCGAGAAGGAATTGCCCCAGGGTGACGCTTCAGTAGTTCTCGATGTGGTGTATGCCGACGACGACGTGATTGTGGTGAACAAAGCGCCAGGAATTGTGGTGCACCCAGGCTCTGGAAATCCGAGTGGAACATTGGTGAACGGAATATTGGCGTTGTACCCAGAAGTTGCCACGGTTGGAGATCAACTTCGCCCTGGAGTGGTGCATCGTTTAGATGCAGGAACCAGTGGCCTGATGGTGGTGGCCAGGTCGCAGGTTGCTTACGATTTCTTGGTCGATGCGCTCACTCGTCGCGATGTAACTCGCGTGTATATCGCACTCGTGTGGGGACACCCTGAAGTTTCAACAGGTCTGATTGACGCGCCGATTGGACGCGATCAGCGCGATCCTACGAAAATGGCTGTGGTCATTGACGGAAAATTTGCCCGCACTCATTACGACGTGAAGAAAAAGTTTGACCTTCCGCAACCTTGCGCACTTGTCGAGTGTCAATTGGAAACAGGGCGTACGCATCAAATTCGTGTGCACCTCGATTCGATCGATAACCCAGTAGTCGGGGACTCCACGTATGGAGGGGCAAGAAGTTCGCTGTCTTCTCCGCGACCAATGTTGCACGCAGCGAAACTCAGTTTTGCTCACCCAACTACTGGTGAAGTGATGACGTTTGAAGCGCCGGTTCCACAAGACATGCAAGCGGTAATCGACCGCTGCGAATAAGTGTTAGTGGTGAAGTTCTGGCCACTGGGCAGTGCCACGAGCGGCCTGCGCAATTTTGGCCAACGTGTAGTCGGCTAGGTGATGGCGCATATGTTCGCCAGCCACGTTCCAAATAGCGAGCAACACGCAGTGTCCTTCGTGGTCGCACGCACCATCTTGGTGTGGTTGACCAAAATCACCCAACGTGATCGGGCCGTCGGCTGCGGCAATAATTTCGGAGAGCAAAATTTCTTCTGGAGGGCGAGCCAGTACGTAGCCCCCACCAACACCACGTTTTGATTTCACGAGGCCTGCGCCTTTTAGGACGAGCAGAATTTGTTCGAGATAAGGCTGGGGAAGTGCGGTGCGCGTGGCAATATCGCGAACTGATGTTGGCCCGTGTTCTTCGGAGTGAAGGGCAAGCGACAACAGCGCACGACACGCATAGTCACCACGAGTAGATACACGCACTCTTGTAGTGTAGATCGGGTGCCTACTCCGCGAGTCCCCGACTATCAAGGTGGCTCAATTGCGGGCTTGATCCCCGCCCTTTTAGGTCCTCGTGGAACTCAGGAAATTCCTCAGTGGATGCCTTCGTGCGTACAAGGGGCGAACCAGGTGGTGCTCTTGGTGCTCGATGGACTCGGCTGGCATCAGCTACGTGAGCATCAACAACATGCGCCGATGCTCTCCAGCATGCAAGGTGGTTCCATCACCAGCGTTGCTCCAACAACAACGGTCACTGCATTGACATCGATTGCTACGGGTCTTACTCCAGGCGAACACGGAATGATGGGGTATCGCATCGACCTCGGAGGTCATGTGGTGCAGATGTTGAGATGGGGAGAC
>CAITUB010000229.1 GCA_903895515.1 uncultured Acidimicrobium sp.
CGGTCGTTGCGCTGTTGGCTGCATTCCTGCAAGCCCGCGTGTGCCAGAACCTCGAAGCAAATTGATCAAAATTGTTTCAGCTTGGTCATCTGCAGTGTGACCTGTCATCACTCCTGTTGGCAGCACGCCGTACCGTGCTTCTCTTGCGCGTGCTTCGGTGTTTGCGCCATGCTCAACGGTTACTGTTCGCGATTCAAACCGTGCTCCAAGTTGTGTTGCAAGTTGTGCAACTAGTTCGGCTTCCGTATGCGAGTTTTCGCGCAACCTGTGGTCTACATGCCATGCAGTCACATTCAAATTTGCGGCGCATGCAAGCACGAGTAGAGATACCGAGTCGGCTCCACCAGAAACTGCGCAATCAACATTGGTTCCCGAAGTCGGAAAAGTACACCGAGAAAGTAAGTCGGCAACGAGAGGTAATCCGCGAGCAGAATCGGCGAGCGAAGGCATCAGCCCCGCAGAGTTACTTCAGCGCTTTGCGCTGTTTGCGGTTTGGATACTTTGTCATGGTCACTTTGGCCACGTATCCAACGATCAAGTTGACAACGGCAAGTCCGCCAACGACCAACAACACAAGACCCAACCAGAAATGCCATACAACTGCGATCATGTCAATAATCGTAGCCAGCGAGTTAGCCGTTGTCAGAGTCATTGGTCAGGTATTTTCACCGTATTTAGGCGCTTATTGCTGAAGTAGATTGCATTCATGCAAAAAGAAGTAATCATCAGCAACCAAGGAATGTCTGCTTCAGACGTTTTGGAAATTGCGCGCCACAACGCCGTGGTAAAACTTTCTGATACCGCACTTTCAGCCATGGCTGCATCGCGCGCTCATATTGATGCACTTGTTGCGTCATCACAGCCTGTTTATGGAGTGTCGACTGGCTTTGGCGCATTGGCCAATAGGTATGTATCTATCGAACAACGCGCACAGTTGCAGCGCTCGCTTATTCGTTCACACGCTGCAGGTGTAGGCGCACCGGTGGAACGCGAAGTGGTGCGTGCTCTGATGGCCTTGCGCTTAAAGACTCTTGCATCTGGACGCACGGGTGTGCGTCCTGTTGTTGCAACCACTATTGCCGCACTGTTGAACGCTGGAATCACTCCATTGGTTCGCGAGTTTGGGTCACTTGGCTGCAGCGGAGACCTTGCCCCGCTTTCACATTGCGCACTCGTATTAATGGGCGAGGGCGAAGCAGTTGATTCAAACGGCGTGCAGCGACCTGTTCCCGAGTTGCTTGCCGAAGCCGGAATTACGCCAATTGAGTTGCAGGAAAAAGAAGGTCTTGCACTCATTAACGGCACCGACGGAATGCTTGGCATGTTGCTGATGGCTATCGCTGATGCAAATCAAATTTGCGATTCCATCGACATCATCGCTGCAATGAGCGTTGAAGCACAATTGGGAACTGATGCGGTGTTTAGGCCAGAACTGCATGAAGCTTTGCGCCCGCACCCAGGACAAACGGTGAGTGCTGCTCGCATGTTTGCAGCATTGCAAGGTTCGCCAATTGTTGCTTCGCACGTGAACGATGATGACCGAGTGCAAGATGCGTACTCATTGCGTTGCGCACCACAAGTAACTGGTGCAGTTCGCGACACTATTTCGTGGGCAGCAACAGTTGCCGAACGTGAACTTGCTGCAACAATCGATAATCCGGTGGTGTTGCCCGATGGTCGAGTGAGTTCGAACGGAAACTTCCTCGGTGCACCTGTTGCTTATGTGTTGGACTTCCTAGCCATTGCACTTGCCGACCTCGGTTCAATGTCGGAGCTACGCACCGACCGCATGCTCGACC